>CAZBMI010000118.1:0-4821 GCA_964492885.1 uncultured Planctomycetia bacterium
AGCTCAATTCAATCAGAACTTGAATATAAAAGTGCACAATTATCTTGACACTACTGTCTATCGATAACCCTTGCAATATATCATTATTTTTGATATCATACTAAAAATTTCATTGGGGCAAAAATGGGCAAAAAGGTAACGTATCATCTTAATAAGAGGGGCGAGTTTATAATAAATAATTATAATCTTGCCAAGAGTTTTTCAAGTTTTTTCCCGGGGATAGCCGGTATTTGGGGCATACCCGTATGGGTTTTTTATGTGAACCGGGGCCAGGCGATAGCTTCATTCGGCATAAAGGATAAAGACCACCCTGTTATGGAGTTTCAGCCTGCCAACAAGGCTTATTATCTTACTCCTGTTGTCGGGTTTCGGACTTTCATAAAAACGAAATCAGGCAGGGATACTCTTTTTTATGATGCCTTTTCAGCAAACAGCTCTTTTTCGCGTTTTGATACGCAAAACAGCATGAGCATAAGGCCCGACGGGATTACGCTTAAGGAAACAAACCGCACTCTGGGCATAGAGGTCGTAATAGATTATTTCTCTATACCGGGAGATAATTACGGAGCTCTTGCGAGAAAGCTTACAATTAAGAACGCGAAGAAGTTAAAAAGGTCGCTTGAGGTACTCGACGGCATGCCTCAGATTCAGCCTTATGGAATTAATAACATGTTCCTGAAGCAGATGTCGCGCACTATTGAGGCGTGGATTATGGTCGAGAACCATAATAAAGGCATACCCTTTATACGGCTTAAGGTTGAGCCTGATGACAGGCCCGAAGTCGTTCATATAAGAGGAGGGAATTTTTACGCTGCGTTTGACAGGACTGGGCTTGTAAAGCCCGTAGTTGAGACCGGGAAGATTTTTGGCCTGCAGGATGATTTTGTATATCCTAAAGCCTTTATAAACGCAAGGAGTTTCGCTTATCCTGAAAGGCAGCACGTAAAATCGAAAACCCCATGCGCGTTCGCTTACAAGAAAGTAGATTTAAAACCGCTGCAGGAGTATTCTCTTTACACGATAACAGGTAATATGGCCGGGCTTGATAAGCTCAAGTCCAACGCGCGCCGCATTATGAATATCCCTTATTTTGAAAGCAAAGAGAAAGAGAGCAGAGAGGTAACAGCGTCTTTAAGCAAACCGGTTTTTACGGCGTCTTCTTCGGGCGAATTTGACTCTTATTGCGCGCAGAATTTCCTGGATAATATCATGCGCGGGGGGTCTCCCGTATCCGTAGAACACGCTTCAGGCAAGACCAACCTTTACCTGTATTCCCGAAAACACGGTGATTTAGAAAGGGATTACAACATGTTTCTGGTTGAGCCTACTTACCTTTCACAGGGCAACGGAAATTACCGTGATGTCAATCAGAACCGCAGGTGCGATATATGGTTTAATACCGGCCTGAAAGACGAGAATATATTAAACTTTTTCAACCTTATACAGACCGACGGCTATAACCCGCTCGTCGTAAAACCTGACAGGTTCCGGTTTAATCAGGACTTTAACTGCTTAAGCAATTTTTTTAACCGGGTTGACACCAAAAAAATAAAAGAATTCTTAAAGGATGATTTTACTCCGGGCGAACTATTCTTGTTTATAGAGAAGAATAACATAGGGCTGAGCTCTGAAAAATACGATTTCATAAAAAACATTCTTGAAAATTCCGGTAAATACAACCAGGCAGACCATGGCGAAGGTTTCTGGATAGACCATTGGCATTACTGTCTTGACGCCTTAGAGAGTTATCTCAGGCTGTATCCGGAGGGTTTAAAAGATATACTCTTTGACAGGAAAGATTTTACATTTTATGATAACGCTCATATCGTAAAGCCGAGAAGCGAAAAATATGTTTTTGAGAATAACCGCATAAGGCAATACGGCAGTGTTTCAAAAGAGCCCGGCAAAGCAGCTCTTATAAACAGAAGAAAGTTATCTGCTAACGTATCAAGGACGGATAAAGGAAAGGGAGAGATATTCAGGACTACATTAGCGGTCAAGATGCTTGTTGTAATTGCCAATAAATTCTCAAATCTTGATCTCTTCTGCGCGGGCATTGAAATGGAAGCCGGTAAGCCGAACTGGTATGACAGCTTAAACGGGCTTCCCGGGCTTTTAGGTTCATCGACCTGTGAGACTTTTGAGCTTAAGCGCTGGATACTTTTCCTGATAGAGAGCGTAAATAAGCTGAAACTCGACGATAAATTCTTTATATACCTGCCTTCAGAGGTATATGGCTTTTTGACAGGGCTTGAGAGTTTATGCCGGAAAAACGAAAGTGATAACAAATTCTGGGATAAGCGCCACAGTTTAAAAGAGAAGTACCGGAAAGAAACTATATTTGGTTTTGCCGGAAGCGAAAAGCGGATTTCGATTAAAAAGATTAATTCCACGCTGAAGGCTTTTCTAAAAAAGATAGATAAAGGTTTAGCCAGGGCATATGATAAAGACAGGGGCCTTTATTACTCGTATTTTATAAACAGTGCGGTTGATTTTAAAATTACTAAGTCAAAGAACAAGCGGAACGATAAGATAAGGGTCTTAAAATTCAAACAGATACCATTGCCGTTTTTCTTAGAAGGCATGGTGCATGCTTTCAGGATTAACGATAAGCGCGGTATTTCAGAAAGATATTACAAGGCTGTGCGTAGAAGCGCCTTGTTTGATAAGAAGCTTAAGATGTACAAGGTATGCGCGCCGCTTCACAACATGCCTGAAGAGATAGGCAGGTGCCGCATCTTTACCCCGGGCTGGCTTGAGAATGAGTCTATATGGCTGCATATGGAGTATAAATATATGCTTGAGCTTTTAAAGTCAGGCTTATACGGGCAATTTTACGATGATTTTAAAAACGTTCTCGTGCCGTTTTTAGACCCTTCTGTATACGGCAGAAGCATTCTGGAAAACTCATCCTTTATAGCATCCAGCGTATTTTCCAAAAAAGAACAGCGCGGCAATGGTTTTGTCGCGCGCTTAAGCGGTTCTACGGCGGAGTTTATAAACATGTGGCTTATTATGTGCGTTGGGAAAGAGCCGTTTTATCTCGACAGACATAACAGGCTCTGCGCTGAATTTAAGCCTGTTTTACCCGGCTGGCTGTTTACAAAGAAAAAATCAGTTATGTCTGAAAAAGCTACATTCTCATTTAAGTTTCTTAACAGGACTCTTGTGGTATACCACAACAAGTCGATGAAAGATACCTTTGGAAAGAATCCCGCCAAGGCGCGCAGAATACATATCAAGCTGCTTAACGGAGAAGAGGTTACCTTGAACAGCCCCCATATTCCCGCGCCATATTCCTACCATCTGCGCCAAGGTAAAATTGACCGCCTCGACATCGAACTAAGGGGACGGTCCTAAAGGGGACACCCTTAAGCGCGAAATTTGTAGTTTTTTGTCTAAAATTTCCTCATCATATAATTTGGCCTCATTAATGAATTCCGCATATGCTTTTCGGCGCCTTAAGGGCGTTGTTCCCATTTCTTCATATAATGGATTTTTCGTAATAAGCGGATCTTTGTTTTTTTCATCAGAATAATACCTGTAGCTTGAGTGCATGTATTGGTTAGCATTATTAACTAAACCTGCGCGCACAGGGTTTCTTTCTATGTAACGAGTACATTCAGCTAAATAGGTATCCCCGTCAATTAATATGCTTTTGTATCGATTTTGGAAAAGGTAACCAACGGAACTATATTGTCGGTGATGATAACAACTATAGACTTGGCAAATAGCTTGCATAAACTTTTGGATTTCTTTTGCCTTTGCAGGTGTTAACAGAAAATGGAAATGGTTAGGAAGGAAGGCATAGTTGTAAATTTGTATTTGATATTTACGTAGATATTTCATGATTATATCTTTAAAGACAAGATAATCGGAATCGCCACGGAATATAACTTGTTTATTATTTCCCCGATTCAAAATATGATAAATTGCTCCATCATGCAACGTTCTGGCCGACCTCGGCATTTTGCACCTCCCCTTTTTATGGTTAAATTTTAGTTTTTATGCCTTCTACTATATAAGACTGCCAAAGCAGTGATTTTCTTTCAAAAAAAATAAAAAAAACGAAAAAATGTAAAATTTCGTGCTCAGGGGTGTCCCCTTTAGGACCGTCCCTTTTACAAAAGCATTTTAAGCTTGATTATAAGGTGTAATTGTGTTATATATTTTACTTTATAGACTAATACATAGTAAAACAGAAAGGATATCTATAGTATAATGAGCTTGAAAAAATACGGTTATTTCTCTAAGGACGCAACAGAATTTATCATCACAAACCCCGTAACGCCCAGGCCGTGGATAAACTATCTTACAAACGAGGATTACTGCGCGATTATTTCACACAATGCCGGGGGGTATAGTTTTTACAAAGACTGCAGGAGCGACAGGATATTAAGATGGGCTCCCGAGAACTGGCACTTTGACAGGCCCGGACGCTACCTATACGTAAGAGACAAAGCCTCGAAAAAGTACTGGTCAGCGTCTTTCCAGCCAATGCGAATAAAGCCACAATTTTATGAGTCGCGCCACGGATTAGGCTATACAGTTACAAATACGACTTACAACGGAATAAATATTCAGATTACCTTTTTTGTGCCCGAACATGATACCTGTGAGGTATGGCTTGTAAAGGTTACAAACAAGACAGGCAGAGACAGGAGCCTGGAGTTGTTTCCTTATATCGAGTGGCTTCTGGGGGATTATCATGAGGAACTGCGTTACCGCAACATAATGAACCTTTACAACCGTGTCCGGTACGATAAGCCTAACAAGGCTATATTCGCAAGGAAGACGGCTTTCTGGGGCGGCATGCATATA
>CAZBMI010000119.1:0-4791 GCA_964492885.1 uncultured Planctomycetia bacterium
GAAGCTGACAAGGCCTCACGCGCCGCGCAGAAAACAGCCTGCCTATAGCGCGCAGGATGCCGATATCCTGGCTGCCGAAGCAGAGCTTCAGCAGGCATTAGGCACCAAGGCAAAGATATATCATGGCAAAAAACGAGGCAAAATAGTCATTGATTATTATTCGCTTTCTGACCTTAACAGGCTGCTGGATATATTTAAACAAAACACGCAAAGCGAGTGAGGAATAGTGTTGACTTTTTTTCTTTTAACTATATAATATACTAATTACAAATAAAGGCAGGCTATGCACGAAGCAACACTAATACTAATCAAGCCGGATGGCTTGAAAAAATCATTAACAGGCAATATACTCACCCGCCTGTCTGAGACAAAGCTCGATATCGTGGCAGCGCGTATAACCAACGTAAGCACAGAACTCGCGAAACAGCACTATAACGCTCTTAGCGATAAGCCCTTTTTCGAAGACCTTATCCACTACATACGAGGCGAATTCCACGAAAAACGCAAGGTTATGGCAATGGTCTACCATGGCGAGGACGCGATTGACAAAGTACGAAGGCTCGCCGGAGCCACCAACCCTGAGGAAGCGGACGCGGTAAGCATACGCGGGCAATACGGCCGGATTACAACCAAGGGCGTTTATGAAAATGTTATACACGCCTCTGCTAATACGCAAGACGCCGAACGCGAGATAAAGCTCTGGTTCCAGCCGGATGAGATTATAGTCGATTTATACCCTACCAAAAAGCAGGAATGCAAAATCAACACAAGGGTATGGGCATAGGGGGCAGGCCTGACACGCGAGATTCGTTGCCGGCATCCTAGAATGACATACCTGAGATTGCCGCGTCGCTCGCCTGCGCGAGACTCCTCGCAATGACACAGCAGTCGTCATCGCCAACGCAGCGAAGCAATCTCAATTAAAAATCATTAAAAATATAGAGGTGTATATATGCTTCACAGCATGACCGGTTTTGGAAAAGGTATCGCGAAATCCGCGATAGGTTCTGTAAAGGTGGAGGTAAAGAGCTTAAACAGCAAATTTTTCGAAGTTATCAGCAAGCTTCCGCCCAGCTTTATGATTTTTGAGGACAAAATACGCGAGATTCTCCAGAAGAAGATACCAAGGGGCAGGCTGACGCTTTTCTTGTCTTGCGACACAAAAAACAACAAAGCCGACGAAGTTCACATAGACAAAAATCTCGCAAGGCAGTATTATAAAAAGATAAGTAAATTACAGCATTTCCTGGGAGCAAAAGGCGACATAAGCATGGACCAGATTATTAACCTGCCCGGCGTGATAGAGCACAGGCCCCAGGAAGATGACGCGAAAAAGTGGTGGCCGTTGATTAACAAGGCTATCTTATCCGCGGCCGGCGACCTTATACGCTCCAAAGCGCGTGAGGGCAGAATGCTTAATAAGAATATCCGCCAAATGGTAAAGACCATAGAAGCCGCCGTGTCAAAGATTAATAATCGCGCCCCGCTTGTTGTGCGGGATTACAAAAAGCGCCTTTTAAAGAACATGAAGAATCTGGTCGGCACGGGCAAAATCCAGAGCCCGGAGCGCATTGAGGAAGAAGCGGCTATTTTCGCCAGGAACTGTGACATCACAGAAGAGCTTCACAGGATAAGCGCGCACATCGCGGGCCTCAGGAAGATTCTCGCTCGAAACGGTGAATCAGGCAGGAGACTCGATTTTGTAGCACAGGAGATGTACAGGGAGGCAAACACAATCGGCGCCAAGGCGAATGATTTTGCTACTTCAAAGGAAGTGATAAAGATAAAGAGCCAGATAGAGAAGATACGGGAACAGGTGCAGAATGTCGAATAAGAACAGCAAGACAGGCCTGGTCAACTTAGGCTATAACAATGTTGTCGTAAAAAGTAAGATTGTAGCGGTTGTATCGCCGGAGGCAGCGCCTATAAAACGCTTAAAAGAGGAGGCGCGCCAGAATAAAAAGCTCATAGACGCTACAAGCGGGCGCAGGACAAGGTCGGTGATTATTACCGAAAGCGACCATGTTATACTCGCGAGCGTACAACCCGAGACAATAGCGCAGAGGTTTTGATTGAATGGGCTCTTCTGTTTTAAGAAAACTGAACAAGCAGTATTCTAAACCCCAGGGCACCCTGTTTGTTGTATCAGGCCCCTCAGGCTCGGGCAAGACGACCCTTTGCGCCAGGCTTCTTAAGTCGCGGTTGGGCCTTGTCAGGTCTGTCTCGGCGACAACACGCGCAAGGCGCGGCAGGGAAAAGAACAACATCGACTATATTTACCTTACGGTGCCTGAATTTAAAAGGAGGCTCAAAAACCACGAGTTTGTTGAGTACGCGAATGTCTTTGGCTGTTATTACGGAACCCCGAGGAAGTTTATAAGAGAGAGCATGCGCATGCGAAGAGACGTGCTCCTTAACATAGACGTGCAGGGCGCGGAACAGGTAAAGAAGCGATTTAAGCAGGCGGTACTCATTTTCATCCTGCCGCCTACAATGAAATCGCTGAAACAGAGGCTCATGAAACGCTCATCTGACACAGCCGCGCAGATACGCAAACGGCTTATGATAGCGCGAAAGGAACTCGGGGCAATAGGTTCTTATGATTACGTTGTTATAAATAATGATATAGATGAGGCAGTACGCGCGTTAAGCTCAGTCATAAAAGCCGCGCGCCTGCGCAGAAGATAAGGAGAAGAAGGCATTGGACACATTGAGCATACCGATAGAAACCTTGTACAGCAAGACAAAAAGCATGTATAAGCTGGTTGTTTTAGCTTCTATGCGGGCCCTGCAGCTGAACACAGAGATAGCAGAGCTTACACAGGAACAGAAGCGGGATGTTCTTGAGACAGCTTTACAGGAGATAGCCGAAGAGAAAGTAACTTATACAAAAGCAGGCAAGGCGTAGGAATCCGGGCGATGAAAACAAAGAGAATCCTTGTGGGCGTATGCGCGGGCATTGCAGCTTACAGGGCATGTGAGGTTATAAACAGCCTGCGCAGAGATAAGCTCGATACTGTTGTGTGCATGAGCCGTCACGCTCATCACTTTGTCTCCGCGCTTACATTGCAGACCCTTTCAGGCAGCAGGGTGTTTCGGGATATGTTTGAGCCGCAGCAGGACTGGGACCCCGCGCATATATCGCTAGCCTCCGGCACGGACGCAATATTAATAATACCGGCTACATCTGATATTATATCAAAGACAGCATGCGGCATCTGCGATGACCTGCTTGCCTGCACAATAGCCGCTTCCGATAAACCGGTGGTATTTGCGCCTGCTATGAATAACACAATGTATAAGAATAAGATATTACAGGCCAATATCGCTAAACTAAAAAAACTCGGTTATCATTTCATAGGCCCTGTAAAAGGGCACCTGGCATGCGGCAGTAACGGCATTGGGCATATAGCAGATACAAAAGATATCGTAAAGGCCGTAAAGGCGCTTGTTAAATGAAGCCTTTGAATATTCTTGTTACAGCAGGGCCTACGCGTGAGCCGATAGACCCTGTGCGCTTCATATCAAACTATTCCACAGGCGCGATGGGCTATGCTATAGCGCAGACAGCTCAATTAAAAAGACATAAAGTCACTCTTGTCACAGGGCCTGCCGCGTTATCCCCTCCGAAGCATGTCCGCACTATCCATATAGTTACCGCGAAAGAGATGTTTGATGCCGTAAGCAGATGCTTTGACAGGGTGGATTGCGTAATTATGGCAGCAGCTGTATCTGATTTCAGGCCAACAAGATACAGCGCGCAAAAGATAAAGCGCGCCAACAGGAATCCTGCCCTTGCTCTCAGGAATAACCGGGATATTCTCGCGTGGTTAGGCAGGCGTAAAGGTGAGAAGCTTTTAATAGGTTTTTGCATGGAGACATCACAGCTTGTAAAGCGCGCAAAGGAAAAGATGAGACTGAAAAACGCGGATATAATGGTGGCAAACAGAATAGACCCGCAAACAAGAGTTTTTGGCCCGGGCAGGACCACAGTGCATATAGTGGGCCCGGACAGGCAGGAGTTAGAGGTACGCAACGCGGATAAGCCGAAAGTGGCCGCGATTATTCTTGAAAAAACAGAACAGCTGTGGTATAACAGGCATTCGGAAAAACAGAAAAAACAGGGCGTGGTAGCCAAGTGGTAAGGCAGCGGTTTGCAAAACCGTTATTCATCGGTTCAAATCCGATCCACGCCTCCATGAGATTAGGTACAAGGTATAAGCGCACAAGTAATACTGTCATTCTGAGAGTCAGCCCTGTTATAAATTTATATGCAAATCAACATCAGCAAAATTTATAACTGGGCGTAGCGAAACTTATGTCATTCTGAGCGTCAGCGAAGAATCTATATAAGTAATAACAGTTCTTGGGGCGGTTAGCTCAGCTGGTTAGAGCGTTTGCTTGACATTCCTTTTAAAGCATTTTTCGTAATACATTGCAATTGTTGTAATTATAAACTCCATAAATAACTTATGGAGATTTTTTATTTTAAGCTCTTTTAAGGACTATTAAGGATTTTTAATCCTATATAGTCACTATATGGACACCATTGCCCCCCAGCCCATACCCTTTTATATCTATAAACACGCTCACTAAATTGTGGTATACTTTGAAAACTCTTGCTCTATAAGCTTAACGGGTGTAAAATAATTTGTAAATAGGAAGCAAAATGATATGAGAAACATTAAAAAATGCTTACTAACTATTTTACTATTCGTTGTCCCTTTTTCTATATTTTTAACCCACAAGGCAACATATGCCAACGACTATGACGATGGTTATAATGACGGT
>CAZBMI010000120.1:0-4787 GCA_964492885.1 uncultured Planctomycetia bacterium
GCTTGCTGACATAGAGATAAAAAGTATGCCTGACTCCGTCGCTATCGCTTTGGCGAGGTAGGTCTTTCCGTATCCCGGAGGCCCCATCATGAGTATGCCCTTTATAACTTTACCGCCTATCTGCTGAAGCTTTCTCCTGTCTTTGATAAGCTCGACCACCTCCCATGCCTCCTGTTTGGCCTCGTCAATGCCTATTACATCATTGAAGGTAACAGCAACCTTCTCACCCTTTACCATGCCCTTATCAAGCTTGGCGAAACCGCCCCTGAAAACTGTCATATACATATAGACGAATATCATGGCATTGACAGCGACAATAAGAATCTGCAGAGGTAGTGTAGCAAGGGTCATGTGCCTGTAAAAAGACTCCAGCGTACTCAAGCCGTATATCGCTGCCCCTATAAGCGATACCGCGGCAGTTACAATAGCTATTTTTACCCAGTGGTCTAAAAAGAAAAGTTTTATCCTCTTGTGCAATAGTAACATTCTAAGCTCCTTAAAATTTTCGCGTCTTTACTGAAACCGGGTTTCACAGCTTGTCATTCTGAGCGCCAGCCCCGAACCAAATTTTACTGATATTAACTTTGCATATAAATTTGTAATGGGGCTTCGTTCAGAATGACACATGTTTATAAGCTTAAAGCCCGGACCCAGTAATATCACTCAAGTTCTTTTAACGCGCGTTCTAACTCATCGGGCTTGGGCGCTATGCCGTGCCAATTTGCTCTGTTCTCTATAAACGAAACACCTTTGCCTTTTATGGTGTTGGCGATAATAATCGTGGGCTTCTCCTTAATAGTTTCCGCCTTGTCCAGGCTGTCCATAATCTGAGTAAAGTCATGGCCGTCTATCTCTATTGCGTGCCAGCCAAAGGCCTGCCATTTTTCTTCCATCTCAAGCATGTCTTTGACATCACACAAGAAACCGTCTATCTGTAATTTATTATAATCTATGATAGCGCACAGATTATCAAGCTTATAATGCGCCGCTGTCATGGCGGCCTCCCATACCTGGCCCTCGTTAACCTCACCGTCGCCAAGCATGCAATATACCCTGGTATCCCTTTTGTCAAGCCTTGCGGATAAGGCCATGCCATTTGCCAATGACAGGCCCTGGCCGAGTGAACCTGTTGACGCCTCAAGCCCCGGTAAGCCGAGCTGGGGATGCCCCTGCAATAATGTGCCCACCTGCCTTAAAGTATTAAGCTTCTCTTTTTCAAAAAACCCTGTGTGCGCAAGGACCGAATATAACGCCGGGCAGCCGTGGCCCTTTGATAAAACAAACCTGTCTCTTGATTCCCACCGGGGGTTCTTTGGGTCATACCTTAACTTGTAACTATACAAAAGGAGTATCAGCTCTACGCATGAGAGCGAGCTTCCCGTATGTCCGCTCCCGGCCTTTGAAAGCATTGTCAATATCTCCCTGCGTAGTCGTCTCGCGTCCTCTGCCAGTCTCTTTACATCGGGTCTCTTCATCGTATCGCCTTTAACTTCTCCTTTACGTTTTCATTATCCGGATCCAATTTCAAGGACCTCTCCCATGCCTTCTTTGCCCTGAACTTTTTCCCGATAGCGTTATATATATCTCCTAAGTGGTCATATATTACCGGGTCATCGCCGTGGTATTTTAAAGCAGCCTCTATAAGCTCTCTCGCTTTATCGATATCACCTTTTTTGTAATACGCCCAGGCAAGGCTGTCGATAAACGCGCCGTTTTCAGGGTATTTTTTCAGCGCGCGGTTTATAAGCTCGATGGCCTTGTCCAGGTTTTCATTATCTTCGGCGTACATGTAACCGAGGTAGTTAAGCGCGTCGGCGTCATCCGGGTCAAGCTCAATGGCTTTCTTTAAAAACTCTTTTGCCTCTGAGCGCCTGCCTATTCTTTCACTTGACGCGCCCAGATAAAAATAAGCTGACTGGTTATTGTTGTCTTCGCTTAAGACCTCTCTAAACCACGTTATGCCTTTTTCATAATCGCGCTGGTTGAAATATATTATGCCTGAAAGCATCAAGGCGTAACTGTTATCCTTATCTGCCTTCAGAAGCTCTTTTAACTCTGATATGGCCTTGCCGCTTTGGCCTTTTTTGATATAGAGCTCAGCAAGTCCCAGGTAAGCGATATGCGTACCGGGGGCGTATTCTAAAACCTTCTTATATTCGGACTCTGCCTTTGCGTAAGAATGATTTAAGAAATATGCCTTTGCGAGCCTTAAGTTTATGCTCCTGTTTTTAGGGGCTATCTCAACAGCCTTCTTATAATAGGCTATGGCGTCTTTATAATCACTCGTAAGCTCAGAGGCGACACCCAATGCTATAACAGGCTCCAGATAATCCGGCCGCAATTCTATGGCCTGCTCAAAAGCGTTTTCGGCGTCTTCTATCCTGTTCAGCTTAAGGTATAACAACCCTAAATTAAAATAGAGATACGGAGAAAATTTATTCTCTTCTATAAGCTTTAGGTATATTTCAAGGGCCTGGTTCAGCCTCTTTTCAAAAACATATACATCCGCGAGCGATGAGAGCGCCATGATATTATGCGGATTGCTCTCTATTATCCTCTCGTATACCTGCGCCGCCTTATCAGGCTCTTTCTTGGTTAAATACAATATGGCAAGCAGAAAACGGGCCTTAAGGTTGCCCTTATCAAGCTCCAATACCTTGTCAATGGCCCGCTTTGCCTTATCAGGCTCTTCAAGGTTAAGATAGGACGATGCTATCCTGAAATAGAGGTTTTCAGAATCAGCGCCTAAATCCTCTGCCAGCCTAAACTCCTCAACAGCCCTGTCGTGCCGGCCCTGATTGTCAAAGACAGCGCCCATCAGGTAATGAGTATACGCGCTGCTTATCTCCTGCCGGACCGAAACATCACTGCAGCCTCTGGTAAGGTTCCGGCTGTTTAAGATGTTTCGAAAAAAAGAGATTAAGGAATCAAGCCCTATCTGTTTTTCGGGCTGATTTAACGGATCCGCATAGACCCTGCAGCAGAAACAACCGCAAAGCAGTAATACGAATAAAAGGCGCGAAAAAAATTTAATACTCAATCTTACAAAATACCTGTATGGACTTGTCGTTTGAAGATATGATATTTTAAGTCTTCTTCTTCTTGTGACGCATCTTCCTGAGGCGCTTCTTCCTCTTATGCTTCGTCATCTTCGAGCGCTTCTTCTTTTTGCCGCACGGCATGCTTATAGCTCCTTTTTTATCAGTAGATAGCTTTGTTTAAGGGATATTCGATAATGCCCTGCGCTCCAGCGCGCTTAAGCGCGGGTATCAGGCGTTTAACATCCTCTTCATTAATAATTGTGTCTACGTCAAACCATTTCTTGTCGGTAAGTTCCGATATTGTAGGCCTCTTCATAGCCGGCAAAAGCGAAAGCACTTTTTTGATATCGGGTTTCCTGACATTCATCTTAAGCCCTACTTTTGTCTCGGCAAGAATAGCCCCTTTAAGCAGTATGCTTAAAGACTCTATCTTGGAATGTTTCCAGGGGTTTTTCCAGGAGGTTTTATTCGCTATCAGCCTGGTTGTTGAATAACATATGGTATCTATAATACGCAGTTTGTTAGCCCTCAGGCTTGAACCTGTCTCTGTTATCTCGACTATCGCGTCAACAAGGCCCGCGGCTACCTTTACTTCTGTCGCGCCCCAGCTGAATTCAACCTCTGCTTTTATCTTGTTCTTTCTTAAAAAGGCCTTTGTTACACCTACGAGCTCTGTCGCTATGCGCTTATTCTTAAGGTCTTTTACAGAGCGTATGCTCGAGCTTTCGGGAACGGCCGCTACCCACCTTACTTTATTTAAGCTCTGTTTCGCGTATTCGAGCTCCTCGACGCACTTTACATCTGAATTATTCTCTTTTATCCAGTCCTCCCCCGTAATACCGCAGTCTAAGGCTCCGTCAGCAACATAACGGGACATCTCCTGGGCCCTCAGCAAAACCGGTTCAAGCTCCAAATCGTCTATTGAGGGAAAGTAAGAGCGGCTTGCCACGTTCACGTTAAAACCTGCTTTCTTGAATATCCTGAAGGTAGCCTCCTGCAGGCTGCCCTTCGGCAGGCCTATCTTAAGTATCTTCTTCATCTTTTTTACCCTTTAATATCTCTTTTAAACCCTTTTTAACGCTTTGGCGGGGCTTTCTTTTTTTGCTCTTTTGAACCCGCGTCGCGGGGTTTATTTTCCAGGTTTTCCTTATTTTTACCTTTTTTGACGGCTTTTTCATAATAAATACCTAAAACCGCTTATATAATATACATTGTTTTACTTATTGTGTCAATATAATACTTAGGCAATGGCACCCTGTTGCAATTATGCAGGGACGTAAAATTTTCCCAGCGTGAAAATTTTACTCTGTTTCTTTTTCGCTCTCGCTTAACGTTGATGAAAGCGAACCGTGCCCGCTCAAAAGAAAAAAGCCCTGCATTAATTGCAACAGGGTGCCATTGCCCCTTCTCTCGTCAAAAGCCCTTTATCAATCAGAGAAAAGCTGCTCGCCTGCCCTTGTTTCTGGGCGTTTTTCTCAAGAGCTTTAATAGCTGCCAACTTTGGGGTAACCAGAGCAAAACCTTGTTTTTGTAAGCGGCCATGGTTCGCTCGCGCCAGCCTTTTGGCGAGAGCGAACAAAAACACGGAGCGAATAATCCACGGTGGGGATTATGAGCGTTTTTGCGAAGGTTGCCCCAAAGTTGGTAGTTGCGAACGTTCCTGCAAGGAGCACCCAGAAGCAGGGGCAGGGTGTATTTTTGGCTTGTAAAGGGCTTTGCAATTATATATAATGTTAGGAAAAATCA
>CAZBMI010000121.1:0-4780 GCA_964492885.1 uncultured Planctomycetia bacterium
ATTATATTCTTTGCGAATTCAGTATCTATGGCAACCTTGCCGCCCATAGCGGAATCGACCTGAGCGAGAAGTGTTGTGGGCACCTGGACAAACGGGACACCCCTTCGGTATGTGGAGGCAACAAAACCTGCCAAATCCCCTACTACACCGCCTCCTAAAGCCACTACGCATACCCCTTTGCCTCTGTCAAACGAGGCAAGGTTTTTCAGGACATTGAACCAGCTTAAGTGAGATTTGGCTTTTTCAGAATCAGGCACAATGCAGAAGGCTGACTCCAATCCTGCCTTTGCCATAGAGCGCTTTATTCTGCTGCCAAAGAGCGCTCTTATCCTGCTGTTGGTTACTATATAGCAGGCCTTTGCTATATCAAGGGATTTTATCAGCCTGCCCGCGGAAGTCAGAACCCCCCTGCCTATGCATATATTGTAGCTTCTCTTTCCAAGGTCAACTTTTATCTTTTTCATTTTGTTCTTCCTTTATATATATTCTAAGTATAACAATATAAAAATATGCTGTCAAGAATAGAAACCAAAGGGCCTCATTTAAAATCCAAAAATAAACGCCTCTCACTAACCCTTTACGGCAATTTTTACAGCAGTATCTTCAACCTGCCGCCTTTTGGGCAACCTTCGCAAAAACTCTCGCAATCCCCACCGTGGATTGCCCGCTCCGTGTTTTTGCTCTGGTTACCCCAAAACCGGCAGTTGCATAAAACGTTTTTATAATTACTAAGCTGTCAAATGCGTGATAGGGGAAATGGATTTTGCGCTGTGCTTTGGGTGGTTTTTGCAGGACTTTCTTTTCTGCGAATGGCACGGTTTTTCCATGGTGCTAAACTGTATAAATGAGCAGAAAAGCAGAGTGAGCAACCCACGCCGGGGCTTGCGAGTGTTCCTGCGGAAACCACCCAAAGTACAGCAGAAACGATCTTTTCTGCTTAATTGCAGCAAAAACAATTTTAGTTGGAAATTAGAAGGCTATTGAGATGCCGAGGAATTTTATGACCAAAAGCACTACAGCGTATATCAGCCTGCGCAGCATGCCGGTCATTACAAGCAGAATGATGATAACAAAACCATAAGGCTGGAGCTTATTATACGAGGCGGCGTACTTATACGGCAGAAGAGAGCTTATTATGCGGGAGCCGTCAAGCGGGGGGACAGGTATGAGATTGAATACTGACAAGACCATGTTTATTATAATCCCGAATAGTACGGCCTGGGCGAATATTGTATGGAGGATAAAGGGAAACAGCTTCACTATAATAGCCAACAGAAGGGCTGTACTGAAATTGGCAAACGGGCCGGCTATGCCTACCCAGAGCATATCACGCTTCGGGTTCTTAAGGCTCATAAAATTCACCGGTACGGGCTTTGCCCATCCTATAGGAGGGATATGCGCCATTACAAGCAGAAGCGGGAGGATTATTGTTCCAAAGGGGTCTATGTGCGCGAGCGGGTTTAGGGTAAGCCTGCCCATATATTTGGCTGTAGGGTCGCCCAGTTTATATGCCGTAAATCCATGGGCAAACTCGTGTATTGTTATTGCGAATATAAGGACTGTAAATTGCAGCGCGATATTAAAAATCATGTAGTTTCTACTTTATCACCGAACCGGGAGCAAGGTCTTTATCAAACGTAAGTATGGAAATTGTATTATCATCAGAGCCCGCAAGCAGCATACCGTTAGACTCAACGCCCCGTATGACAGCAGGTTTTAGGTTTGTGACAACGGCTATATTCCTGCCTATTAAATCATCCGGGCTGTAATGGGCTCTTATACCCGCTACTATCTGCCTCTTCTCATCGCCTAAATCTATATCCACAATATAGAGCCTGTCAGCTTCAGGATGCTCTTTAACCTCAAGTATCCTGGCTGACTTTATCTCCATCTTTTTAAACTCATCAAAAGAGAGCATGTAACCTCCTTATATAAAAAGACGCTTGTTACTTCTTGGGCTTGTCTTTTGCATCAGGCTTTGCAGCTTCTTTCGGTTTTGCCTCGGCAGCAGGCGCTCCTTCCGCAGGCGCGGCTGTTTCAGCAGCTGCCTCTTCCTCGCCCTCGGCCGCCTCTTTCTTCTCTTTCTTAAACTTCATCTTTACTACTTTTACTTTAGGCAAACCGAAGATAGAATCCTTCTCCTCGTCCCACTTGTCCTCTTTCTGAAGCTGCAGGAGCCTTGCCAGCCGCTTTAGCACGCTGTTTTGCTGCTTGCCTTTTCCGCTCTTAAAACTTGGATGAACAGACATATCGCTCTTCCTCCTAACTGGTATTAATGTTTAATTTTTAAGATTAAGCCTCTTTTGAAAAAAAACTTCAGCTTATCTTTCTTACAAAACAGTCGGAATACCTCTTTCTTAAACGCTTATTTTCCGCGGCAGCGTCCGCTTTATCAGCAAACCTGCCTATGCACATTATATAATATTCTCCTTTTTCCATGGTAAACGCCTCATACCCCTCGAGCTTTAAGTCCTCGGCGCGGCTTTCAGCGGCTGCATTGCTTTTGTATGAAGCTACCTGGACAGTATAAGGAAGTATAATATCTTCTGCCGCCTCCTCCTGTTTATCTTCTGCTGCGGCAGGGGGCTTTACTTCCTGTCCTTCGGCAGTATCTATATCATCATACTCCTTCGCGGATTTAAACCTCTCATCACTGTTTATATCATCCGTTGAAAAGAGCTTATTTCTGAAAACTATTCTTTTACCTCTCTCGACACCCAGAGAGAACACAATAATGGATAATATAATAACGCCTATAATAACAAATATAATATGCTCATACGAGAGCGTGACTGTCGGTTTTGGCTTATTCTGAAACGCGTTCTTGGGGTATTTTGGCTTCTCAACACTGCCAAACTCCTCAAACAGCTCCCTTTGAACCTGTCTCTTCTCATCCATCAGCTGAAAAATTCCTTAAAAGCTTTGGTGAAATTACGTATTATAACACATTAAATAACTTTTACAAGCAAATACCCAGGGACTCTTCTTATACACTACCTCACCGTCAGCTTAAAAAGGTCTGTGCTTAAGTTTATGGAAGGATTGTCAGGGCTTCCCGTAACATAGAGTTTTACTTCCGAAGAATCCCCCTCCTGCCTGAAAAATACCTTCCGCACGCTTTCGGGAATAGTTGATATCATCTTTCCTGAGAGAATAAGCCTTACATCCCAGTTTAGAGCCTTCTCCCGCATGGAGCCGTCAGCAAAAACCTCGATAAGACTTCCCTTGGCATGGACCTTTTTAAAAACAGTTTCCCCGCCTTTTGCGAAAAACTCTCCTTTTATATAATCGAAACTGAACACCTCCAGAGGACTTATAGACAATGCCTCTGCGATATTATTAATAATTTTCGACTCGGGATATGACAAAAAAACAGCCTCAAGCAGAAAATCCAAGCTCAGTTCTCTCTCAAGCAGCGCCGCGGCGTTGACATCCAGGGTGGTATCCTCGATATTGCAATTAAACCCTTTATTATTTGTAATGCGTAAACGGCTTATCTCAATCCTTGCCCCCGGCTGTAAACAGAGCTTACCGGCAGAGACTTCAGAGTCCAGCTGCCTGCTCATATACGTCAAAAGCAGCTTCGCGGTTATGGCGTCGCGGAAATATATAATTGCTGACAGGCTTATAAGCAGAACCGCTAAAAAGGCTGATATAAATATTAATATCTTTTTCTTTTTTGTCATTTTAATATCATAAGGGTTTTTCAAGCTCTTCTGAATGTTTCCTCATTAAGTCCTCCAGTCTGCCGTCTTTTGCCAAAAGCATAAGCACCTTTACTACATCAGGGTCAAACTGCCTGCCCGACTGGCGCCTTATCTCAGAAACAACCATCCTGAAAGGCATGGGTTCCCTGTAAGGCCTGTGGCATACCATAGCCTCGAACGAGTCCACAACAGCCATGATGCGCGCGCCCAAAGGTATATTGTGGCCTTTTAACCTGTCAGGATATCCGGTACCGTTATACTTTTCATGATGGTGAACTATTATGGGTATGACGGGTTTTAAGACATCAAGATACTTCAGGACCGCTATCCCCTTTACTGTATGGGTCTTAAGCATCTTCCGTTCCTTGCCGCTTAAGGGCTTCTTTTTCTGAAGGGTCTCTGTGGGCATGACAAGCTTGCCTAAATCAGGCATCAAGGCTGAATACTGCAATATCTTAAGCTCTTTTTTTGTAAGGCCGAGCTCCCTGCCAAGCTCAAGCATCAGGTCGACAAACAGGCCCGTGTGCGTATATAGCCTCGGGAATTTAGCGTCAAGAAGATAACCGAGAGACCTTATAGTTCCTGCGGTCAAGTCCTCCTGTTCCTTGTAGAGCTGGGCGTTTTGTATTGCTATAACCGCCTGCTCTGCAAGGGTAGTCAGTATCTCGCGGTCAAATATCGTGAAATTATCTCCTCCTACCTTATCCCTTATAGTGATGACCCCGCATACCTCCTCATCAACTAAAGGCACACTCAGGAACTTATTCTTGTAAACAGACCTGCCCGTCTGAAATACCTTCTTTTCTGTAGGCGTAGGCCGTGAACAGAGTTTAAATATATCCTTGCTTTTGCTGTAATCAACCGAGCTTACACAGCATAAACATTTGGCGTCTTCATCTATCATGCATATACGAGCTTTTTCCGCTTTGAGAACCTGGAGGCTTAGACGCGCTATCCTGGGAAAGAGCTCTTTTATGTCAAGTGTTGAGCTTATTAGCCGATGGATAGTATGAACAGTAGACAACGCTATCGCCCGCGGCCTCACAAGGTCATAAAGCCTCTTAAGCTCGGAT
>CAZBMI010000122.1:0-4685 GCA_964492885.1 uncultured Planctomycetia bacterium
GCCCTTTTTTAGAGGCGTCAACAAGCGCCTGAAAATTTGTACCGTTTCCTGAGCAGAATACAGCTATATTCATCTTTTGCGGTTCCTTATCAATCTGCTATCATAAGCCATTAAGAAAATTAAGTTTACCATTACGAAAAAATAATGTCAATGCTTAATGCTACTCAAGCGCGAGCGATGAGATAAACTCCTCGCCAAAAGCCTTGCCAAGCAGCGGAACATGCTCTGTCTTGCTCAATATGGCCAGAAGATACTTATGAAGCTCAGGGTCTCTCGCGTAAAGGCGTAATCCTTCCAGCGGCCCGTCTTTTAAATGTTTTATCTTATTTGTGTTGATTTTCGGTACAAGGCCTACGCCGGATACGCTCTTTGCATCCAGGGAACTGCCGAATGAGCCAGTGAGTAAAACACACCCTATCCCTGATGTGTCTTTGCCGTATCTGCGCAAAAGCGTCTTTATGCCGGCAAAAATGGCTGCCTTGGCAAGCTGGAGCTTTCTTATGTCGTTTTGCGTAATCGAAATCTTACTATTACCGCGTTTGTAGATTACGAACTCTTTATCTTTCATCTTGCCTGACGTATCTATTACACCTGCCTTAAGCATCTCGTAACAGGCGCTTATAAGGCCGCTGCCTGCTATGCCCTTAGGGGCAATATCTCCTATAACCTTATACTTTACTTTGTCTTTTCTAATCTTCACGCTTTTTATCGCGCCGTCAACAGCGAGCATGCCTTGTTTTACATATCGCGCTTCGAATGCAGGGCCTGCTGCGGTAGAGGCGACGAGAATTCTGTCCCTGTTGCCAAGCATTACCTCTCCGTTTGTACCGATATCAACGGCAAGCGTTATCTTTTTCTCTTTGTAAATATTACTGGCAAGAATAACGCATAGAGCGTCTGAGCCTACAAACCCCCCTATATTCGGTAAAAATGTTATCTTTACATCTTCTCCAAAATCAAGTCCCAGCATGTACGCGTATGCCGTAACTTCTGACTTCTGCTTTGCTCTGTATGGGGGCGTTATAAGAGAGGAAGTATCAATACCTAAAAATAGATGATGCATCGCGCTGTTTGCCGCGCACAATACTGATTTTACCTTATCTTTTCGGACACCTTTATTGGAAAAGAGGTTTTTAATAAGGTCGTTTATGGAATCAGCGGCTTTCTTTTGTAAAACAGCGGCATTCTGCGGGCTTTTTAGAGCAAAGTCTATCCTTGATACGAGGTCATCGCCAAACCGCGCCTGTTTATTTAAGACAAGGCCTTTTGACAATATCCTGTTTCTGTCAATATCAAGAACAGCGCCGGATATTGTTGTTGTGCCGATATCAATTAAAAGCTTAAGCTCAGACAAGGTGTTCTTCTATCCTCCTTACAAGTTCCGATTCGCTCAAGGCGCCTACTATTCTATCTAACTCATTACCGGACTTAAACAGAATCATGGTAGGTATGCTCATTATGCCAAGCTCTGATGCGAGTTTATGGTTATTATCGATATTGACCTTGCAGACCTTGAGCTTTCCTTTAAGTGTTTCTGCTATGTTCTCCAGAACAGGCGCTACCGTTAAGCAAGGGCCGCACCACGGCGCCCAGCAATCTACAAGCGTCAAACTGTCCGCGTTTTTTACCTCCTGCTCAAAATTATCCTCGTTTACTTCGTATATATTCTCTGACATTGCTTTTTCCTTTCGTTTGTTTTGAAAACATAGGGCATAAGTTCCGGCTATGAGCTTATGCCTCTTTTCCCGATCGCCTTTGTCGGGCATGCTTTCATGCACTCACCGCAGTTTGTACATTTTGTATAATCAATAACAGCGACATTATCTCTAATCTCAATGGCATTTACAGGGCAGACTTTCACGCACTTGCCGCAGGCTATACAGCCTGTCCTGCATGCCTTCATAACATCCGGGCCCTTATCATGCGAATTGCACATTACATGATATGTCTTGTTTAAGGGAGTCAAGGCCAGTATGCCTTTCGGGCATATCTTTATACACTTGCCGCAGGCTGTGCATTTATCTGTATCTATCTTCGGCAGGCCGTCTTTTCCCATCCTTATCGCGTTAAAAGGGCATGCCTCTGCGCAGCTTCCAAAACCTATACAGCCAAAAGCGCATGCTTTTGGGCCGTTCATTACAAGAGTAGCGATATTGCAGTCCTGTATTCCGTGATACTGAAAATTATCTTTGCATTTATCGCCGCCGTTACAAAGCAGTGTGGCTACTGTCTTTTCCGTCTCAGACGCGCTTATACCTAAAATGTCGGCTATATCCTCTCTCTCTTTTTCATGGACTACCGGACAGGTTATGGTCTTTACCTCTCCTTTCACAAGGCTCTCCGCTAAGCCATAACAACCCGCATGACCGCATGCCCCGCAATTCGAGCCCGGAAGCAATGAGAAGATATGCTCGGTGCGCGGGTCTTTTTTTATATAAAAGAGTTTCTGGACAAAGGCCAGCCACAACCCAAAGACCGCGCCTAAAGCGCCTAATATTATTATCGGCATTACTATATTCATAAAACCCCTTTAGCCGCTAAAACTTAAAACCCGAAAAGCCCAAAAACCCCATTGACATCAGTGACGCAACAATAAAAGCAATGGGGATACCTGCTAATGGCTTTGGTACATCCGTTAAATCGAGCCTCTCCCTTATGCCTGACATAAGAAGCATTGCCAGGGCAAAGCCGATACCCGCGCAAAAGGCCTGCAAAAGCGACGCTGTAAACGAAAGGCTTACCGAAATATCATTTTTAAAAAACATATTGACGTTTAATACCGTAACGCCAAGCACCGCGCAATTGGTTGTTATAAGCGGTATGTATATGCCCATTGCGCGGTAAAGCGCGGGGCTTAATTTTGCCATAGCCATTTCTACAACCTGCACAAAAACAGCTATTACCAGTATAAAAGCGATTGTCCTTAAGTATTCGAGATTAAACGGAACCAGCAGATATTTATAGACTATCCAGGTAATAAAGCCTGAAAGAGTCATTACGAATATAACCGCAGCGCCCATGCCAAGAGCGGGCTTTGTCTGCTTTGAGACGCCTATGAAAGGGCATAAGCCTAAAAAGCGCGTGAGTATAAAGTTGTTGATAAATATCGCGCTTATGGCTATTGTCATAAATTCCGCGTAATCCATATCTACCTTTCGGGGACGGTCCTAAAGGGGACACCCCTGAGCACAAAATTTCTCATTTTTTTACTCTTTTTTCGATGCACATCTTTCCGGGGCCAGAAGGTTCTATGCAAAAGCATATTTCCTTGGACATATCATTACTCTGTTTTTTATATCTTCTTATTGTGCCTATTCAAAAAACTCGTAAATTTTTGCATTTTTTGTGCTCAGGGGTGTCCCCTTTAGGACCGTCCCCTTAACCAGTTATTGAGCCCTATAAGCAGCCCCAGAGTCAAAAGCGCCCCCGGAGCAAGCACCATGATAATAGCAGGCTGAAACTGCGGTATCAGTTGAAAGCCGTAAATCGTTCCGCTGCCTAAAAATTCTCTTATTGACGATATTAATACAAGCGCGAGCGTGAATCCGGCCCCCATTCCCAGCGCGTCAAACGCGGAATACGCAACCGTATTCTTTGACGCGAAAGCCTCCGCCCTTCCTAATATAATACAGTTTACAACTATAAGAGGCACGTATATTCCCAGCGATTTATCAAGCACCGGAAAATACGCTTTAAGAAGAAGCTCGACTATTGTCACGAATGTCGCGATAACCACTATATAACATGGTATTCGTATCTTTGTTGGTATAAGTTTGCGTATAAAAGAGATTATAACATTTGAGCCTAAGAGCACAAATGTAGCCGCCATGCCCATGCCTAAACCGTTTTTTACACTGCTCGAGACCGCCAGCGTCGGGCATAATCCCAAAAGGAGCGCAAATGTAGGGTTTTCTATATGAATTCCTTTTTTAAATTCCGCGAATAGACTTTTCATATATTGACCTATTGCACCTCTTTTAAAAACTCGGCAACAGAATCCTTAACGCCGTTTAGAATAGCTTTTGATGTTATTGTGGCTCCTGTTATAGCCTGGATATCCTTAAGCTCTAAAGCGGCCGCGTCTTTTCCCGCGAACTGCTTTAAAAACCACGGGGACTCCTGTCCGCGCTTTACTTCCACACAGCGCGCCCCAAGGCCCGGTGTCTCTGCCTGTGAAAGCACTTCAAGGCCGGTTATATCGCCTGTCTTGTCAATGCCTACCAGCATCTTTATATCTCCGGAATAACCGTTAGCAACACTAAAAAGCGCGTAACCTGCCAGCTTCCTGCCCTTATAGCACTCATAATAATCCCCTTTGCTGAAAGATTTCTTAACATATCTTTCCGCTTCAGGCACAACATTTTCAAGGGCCTCTTTAGTCTGTTTCTCTTTCTGCTTAGCGATAAGCGGGCTTGTTATGTTGTATATTCCGCTTAATATCACAGCAGCTATAACACACACAGCGCCAAGTACTATTACAAAACGTAACATCCTCTATCTCCTGCCGAACCTTCCGGGCCTTGTATGCCTTTCGATTAGCGGTACTGCCGCGTTCATTATCAATATGGAATAACACACCCCTTCGGGGTAACCGCCCCACTTTCTTATGGCAAAGGTAAGCACTCCGCACATGATGCCGAAGACTATCTTTCCTTTTTTGGTAATCGGTGATGTGACATAATCCG
>CAZBMI010000123.1:0-4610 GCA_964492885.1 uncultured Planctomycetia bacterium
AGATGACATTGATATCAGCGTAACCGCTAAAAATGGCACGCGGGCTTTTAGGGAGCCGGATTACAGGCAAGATGATGACGGAGTCTATGTCCGCTCAGGCTACACTTATACCATATCCGGCGCGCTGGAATCAGGTACAATAACCGATGAGAATGAGGCGGAGATATTAGAGCGCCTGACAGATAAAGACGGTAATATAAGGTTTAATAGCTCATCTAAGCTTTCGCCAGAAGAGGCCGGCGTCATAAATAAAGTAACCGGAGGCATAGTCATAAACGGCCTGGTCTTTATGCTCACAGCCGACAACAGTAATAATTATGACCTGCTGCATGACACAGGAAAAACGAAGATAGACGCTGATGCGGCTTTCGGCACCATAAACCTTTCAGGCGGCAAGTTGTATCTTACTGATGATAACAGGCAGAAGTTTATCTTTGACACCAAGAATTACACAGTAGAGCTTGAAAATGGAGCGCATCTGACCTTTACAAGTGATGTTGTGCTGGATATGGAAGGAACCATTTTATCGGCAGCCTGCATATTGGTATCCGGTACAATAGATATAAGCTCTGATAATGTATCTATACAGGCGGCAGACGCGCCGGATTCGGTCCGCGATGATATCTCTTCCAATGCTCTGCGGGAGGCGCTTGCTTATAAGAAGGTCAAGCTTGTTGTTACTGAAGACGGCAAATGTTATATGGTTGCGGGAAGCGAGTTTATTATAACTAACGGTGAGGTGAATTTCGCCGCCAATAGCATTATTGACATAAGCGGAGAAGGCAGTTTCAGCATAACCGGAAGCGACGGAAAGACTTCTTATACGCTTAAGGCAGGCAATAAGTACCTTGTTGACAAAGAGGGTAAGCTGCACAACATTCTGGAGTCAGAAGGCAATTATGTATATATAAGCGCGTTTATTGACCAGGATTGGAGAAGCATTGAGAAGAAGATAGATATCACCACGGGCGAGGTTATATATATAACGCGTGAAGGCGATATGAAGATTCAGGGCAAGATGCTTGATTGGGAGAGCCAAAAATTCTTCCTGAAGGAGGGCGAGAATCTTAGCCTATATGACGAAGAGGCCGATATTATGGTTACTGTTACTAACGTCGGCAACAGCCGGGAATTTGCTTACACAACATCATACGTGCTTGATAACGGGTATGAGGTTACTTTACAGCTCAGCACAGTAAGCATGATAAAAGATGACGGCACTGTTGAGAGAATATATATAGGAGCGGGTTTCAATGTGAAGAAGGACGGAGAGAAGGTATCTTCTGAGGATGACGCGGCAAAGCAGATAATCGAGGCACTGGCAGGAAAGTCATGCCTTGAGATACTTCCTGAGGCGCTCAGACTGCGCGCCCAGAATCAGCTGGAATTATTTGTAAACAGCCTGGCAGGAGAGGCAATAATCACACAGCAGATGAAAGGCGAGTTCCTGTCAACACTTAAGGCAGGCGAGATATCTGCTGAGAATGTTATAACAAAAGACGGCAGGACATACATGATCCTTGCTGAGGATAGAGAGAACGGAATAGGCACTCTCGGCAGCGCTAAAGTAACAGGCCTATATCTTAATCCTGAGGGCAAGCTTGTAATGTTCGCGGAAGGCAGCCAGAAGATAGCGCCCCCGGCGGCAGCCGGTAAGGAAGGCAGCAGCGCCGATGCCGGAGAGCAGATACCCACAAGAAGCGAATATACTGTCAATGGCCAGAACAAAGACGGGACATACAATGTAACAGGCACAGTGGAGTATATGCTTACTGAGGAAGGTGCCTGGCGCTGTATGGCGTTTAATCCTGGCGCAAAGGCATACGATAAAGCGGGAAACAGGCTGTTTTATGTAAATATACTTGATAGCTTCAAAAAGGCCTCTGTGCTAAGCGATACTTCCGCGGCAGAGGATATAGCGATAGATATAGCTAAGAAACTCGGAATAGACCCTGTTGAAGTCGATGTATTGCAGGAAGGCGGGGATGTAAAGTATGTCTTTACATTGTCAGAATTAATAGAGATAGATACAAAGCAGTTTAACATAGGAGGCGATACAAAAGAGTTTGATAGCATAGAGAAAGGAAACACGATTGTCTTTGACCCGTTTACCGGAGCCATTTCACTTTTGACCATAGCTTACTGTGATAAAGATGCCTGGATAGAATTACCGAAAGGCTCTGAAAATATCACCAAGACAGTTAATCTTTACGAATTAGTTGACCTTAACAATAAAAATTCATACATGAAACTTATGGCAGACGGCACAGTCATGATAAGCGGACATATGGTTATGATGGCCTCTATGATGCTTAATGCTGAAGGAGAGCTTGCCCTTCAAAAAGATGCCGAAGGTGCGGGCAATGCCCATGTATCTGTATACGGCAAAAATTACAAAATACACGTTTATATAGAAGCAGGCTTTGAGTCAGAGCAATTTGCAGGCATAAACAATATAAAGATAGGCCGGGATATCAGCATTATATTAACAGAAAAAGGCGTGTTTGACGCTTCAGGAAAGGCCATAGACTTATTACGCAATAACGCTGTTATATCAGGTTCAAGAATAGGAATGCTCGGAATAACTGAGGTTAAATCAGAAGGTACAATAAAGTCTATATTTACACATGAGCAGGAGACAGCGCTCAGGGAAGCCATAGCCAAAGGCGAGGTAAGCTTTACCATAGAAGGCGTCCTTGTGACAGTCGAAACACTGGAGGTTAAGAGGATAGGTAATGATGTTAGCCTGGTGATGAAGCTTGATAAAACTATTGAAAAAGATGCGGCGTGTCTTACAGTTGCAGGCGAAGATTCGGTAAAAGCCGAAAACATAAAAGCAGAGTATATAGCCTTTACCGCTCAGGGCGCGCAGCTGCTTGCGTCTGCTGATATCTCTGATACAGTAGCGATGTCAGGCTCGAGCGCGGAGAAAGGTATTAACCTTGCAGGGTATGTTGACCTTGAAGGGAAGGGAACCTACATTACCACCGACAAAGACGGTTCGATATTGAGTATGAGAGGACACGTTGCCGCGATAATAAACCTGACTGCCGAAGGAAGCAAAGAATTCGGCATACAGGATAATGCACAGGCGCACTTATCTCCTTTTGGCAAAAACTACAAGCTGATAAAGGAGTCGGTAACCAAAGACAGCATATTAAGAAGCATTACCACTGAAGAAGGTACCATGTATGAGATTACATACAGAAACGCGATAGGCATGCCTGTTACTGATGACTTATCGGCAGGAAGTGTCTTTACCGATGGTATGGGAGGCGTGCTTGCCATAGATAAGACAGGCCGCTGCCATGCATTTGGCATGAAATCCGTTGAGCTTATCGCGGGTAGTATTGTGCTTGCGGATTACAACGGTGTCGTAACAGGAGATAAAGAGCTGGCCATCACTGCTTATTCATCAGACGCTGTTATGCTTACCGCGTTTGTATTCGAGGCAGGCATGCTTTCCGGGCAAAAATTCCTGATAAAAATGGACGGCCGATGGCAGTCTGCAGAAGGTGCTGCGACAGTGCCCGGCAGCAGCGCTATTGTCGCTAAGACGGGTGAGGGCTCGTTCTATATATACGAAGACAACGAATGGCAGAATGTCGATGGCGTAGACGGCTGGAAAGTAATAAAAGTTAAAGATAATTATCTGCTGAGAAAGACAGGTACAGCAGAGGATATTTTCGGAGCAAGCTCATCCTTTAAGACGGATACCATCAAGGGGCTTGATTACGATTTAGATAAATCAATGAATATATCAGTGGTATTTGACGGTAATAGCATCACAATAACAGGCAGCGGGGCCATAGACGCTGTTTACAAAAATTCCGAAGAAGCCGGATTTGTACACGGCAGGCTGTTTAATATGGAGTTCAAGGCGGTACTTGGCAAGGAAGGCAGTGTCTTGCTGATTCTCGATAACGCGGAGTTTATTGCCAATAAGGCTTCAGATAAAATAATTGTCAACAAGATACGCGGTCCGTCAGGCTCAAAAGGCATGCTTGGTCAGGTAAACACGAAGGGCGTTATCACTGAGGACTCTACCTCATATACAATAGCAGGAAAGGGCAGTGATTGCGCCCTGATTTCTATAAGAAACGGAAGATTTCAGGTAATAGGCGAGGGGGCTGAGTTCTGGGCAGGCTCAAGGATTATAATAGACGATTCTAAGGATGTCCCTATATACGCGCAGGTGCTTAAAGGGGCTGTCAGGATGCAGGCAGACGGAACGTTCATTGCGCTACAGGGTGAGAAAGCGGTTGTCATACAGGCAACAGAGGAAGTGCTTAATACTATCAGTGGTTTTGATGTCTTCGACCCGAAGAATCCGGGTTATTTTTATAATAACGAGAACCTTCCCCTTTCCACCGAATGGAAGGATTTAGGCACGCAGTTACAGGCAGAGTTCGCATATATGCTTAAAGGTTCCCCTCTTGCCAGTGCTGACTGGGATAAGTTGTCGGATAAAGAAAGACAGGCGTTTACCGAGTCTCTTATAAATAATGAGAAGCTCTTCAGCCAGATAGGTTCTTTCTGGGAAACAGCAAGGATAAACGGAAAGGCGACATTTGTACTTGATGATAATTTGAAAAATACCATAAGTTTTG
>CAZBMI010000124.1:0-4558 GCA_964492885.1 uncultured Planctomycetia bacterium
TTGCCACGGCGCCTTCGGCGCCTCGCAATGACATACCTTGAAAATGGTATCTCAAGCAAATAATATTGACGATAAAAAGCAGCTAATTTGGACACGAGTGTTTAACGTTTGTAACTTAAAATACAGGGAGGTTATTAAAATATCGTGAAAGTAAATGTCGAAAACCAAAAGTCATCTCAGAAGATCATAAAGATAGAGGTAGATACTGAAAGGGTCAACGCCGCGCTGGAAGATGTTTACGGCAGTATACAGAAGAAAGCGCATGTTCCCGGATACCGTCCCGGCAAGGCCCCGCGGGACATGGTAAAGGCCCGTTATGATAAGACCGCGAATGAGGAAACCATTAACAGGCTCGTGTGGGAGTGTTACCATGAAGCGTTAAAAGAGAAAGGAATAAGCCCCCTCGGGTATCCTGTTATTGTAGATATGAATTTTAATGAAGGAAAGCCTTTGAAGTTCTCCGTAAAAGTTGATGTCCGGCCTGATTTTAAGCTCAAATCCTACAAAGGCATAAAGGTAAAAGAAAAGCCCTGCGATGTTACAGATGCGGACGTGGATAACTCGCTTGAGCAGCTCAGGGAATCCCTGGCCGAGTATAAGAACATTGCGCCCAGGCCGATCGAGAAAGGCGATTATGTCGTATGCGAATACGAGTGTTATGCCGAAGGAAAATTAGTTGACAAAAATGAGAAACTATGGCTATATATAAGCGACCAACTGCAACCAAAAGAGCTGCTTGAGTTGCTGCTTGGCGCGGAACAGAGTGCTCTTAAAGAGACAGAGGTTTCTTACCCGCAGGATTATGAGTATAAGGAGCTTGCGGGAAAGAAGAGGCTCTACAAAGTTACCCCTAAAGAGATAAAACAGAAACTCTTACCTGAAGTCAACGATGACCTGGCAAAGTCCACAGGGCATTTTAAAGACCTCTCAGAACTGAAATCTGACCTTAAGAGCAATATATTAAAAAATAAACAGCTGGAATCAAAGCGTGACATCGAAAACCAGGTATATTCTTTCTTATTAAAGAACCACGCATTTGAAGTGCCGGCATCTCTTGTAGAGAGGCAGTCCCTGCAGTTGGTTGAAGAAGCAAAAAAGAGGCTTTTGCAGCAGGGGTATAAGAAGGAGGATATAGAAAAACAAGACGCTAAACTTAAAGAATCGGTTAAGGATAAGGCGTCTGATAACGTTAAACTCTTTTTTATTTTAGAGAAGATAGCCCGGGAAGAGAATATCCGGGCAGATGAAAAGGACCTCGAAAAGAAGGTATCCGAGATAGCAAAATACGCAAAACAGGACGCCGCGAAAGTAAGGGAACACATTGAAAAGAATAATCTTACGGAGAATCTGAAAGAGCAGATATTGCATGATAAGGTTGCGGAATTTCTGCTGGCTGAATCTAAAAAAACTTAAGCATAAGAGCGGGGGTAATTGAGAACAATTACCCGGAAAGGGGACGTTTAAGATGAAAGAGGGATATCAGACATTGGTTCCAATGGTTGTTGAGCAGACAGGACGCGCGGAAAGGGCCTATGATATATATTCACGCCTGTTAAAAGACAGGATAATATTCATAGGAACGCCCATAGACGATAATATAGCCAATCTTATAATTGCCCAGCTTCTGTTTCTGCAGATGGAAGACCCTGATAAAGATATAAACGTGTATATCAATTCTCCGGGCGGGCACGTAACAAGCGGCCTGGCAGTTTACGATACAATGCAGTTTGTAAAACCCGATGTTAATACTTTTTGCATAGGCCAGGCTGCCAGCATGGGCGCGTTACTGCTTACGGGCGGGGCAAAGGGAAAGAGGTATTCTCTGCCAAACGCGCGCATAATGATACATCAGCCGTGGGGAGGAACACAGGGAACGGCTGCTGACATACATATACAGGCAAAAGAGATATTAAGGATAAAGGACAGGGTTAACCACCTGCTTGTGGAACATACCGGGCAGCCTCTGGATAAGATTGCCAAAGATACGGACAGGGATTATTTCATGACAGCTGATGAAGCTGAAGATTACGGCATAATCGATGATGTCATAGATAACCTGGACGAGAAAAAGAGATAACAAAAAACGCAGTAATAAATACCAAACTATAAAGGAGCAAGAAGAGATGTTGAAACGTTACCTTTTGACACCAGGGCCTACTCCGGTACCGCCTGAAGCGTTACTGTCAATGGCTAAACCCATTATTCATCACAGGACCCCGCAGTTTAAGAGCATACTAAAAGAAGCTGTTGAAGGATTACGCTACGTAAGTCAGACAGAGAATGACTTATTTATCTTTACCTCATCAGGCACAGGAGCGATGGAGAGCGCGGTAACAAACCTGCTTTCACCGGGTGATAAGGCGATAGTGGTAAGAGGAGGGAAATTCGGTGAAAGGTTCGGCGAAATCTGCGAGGCTTACGGAATCTCCGCTGTAAACACAGATGTGGAATGGGGAGAGGCTGTTGACCCCAAGCATATAGAGCAGCTTCTTAAATCCGATAAGGATATAAAGGCCGTATATGCAACGCTATGTGAAACATCCACAGCGGTTGTAAATGATATAAAGGCTATAGGTGAAATAGTTTCTAAAACCGATGCCGTCCTGGTAGTCGACGTGATAAGCGGTTTAGGCTCGGTGGAATTTAAGGCAGATGAATGGAAGGTGGATGTTACCGTAGGCGGCTCGCAAAAAGGCCTTATGATACCTCCCGGTATCGCGTTTGTGGCTGTGAGCGAAAAGGCCATGAAGATGTCCGAAGGCTCTAAACTGCCTAAATACTATTTCAGCTACAAGGCAGCAAAGAAATCGGCAGACAAGGACGATACCCCATGGACTCCTGCCGTGACTCTTGTTATAGGGCTTGTTGAGGCATTAAAGATGATTAAACAAGAGACAATAGAAAAGGTTGTAGCAGACAGAAAGAAAATGGCGGACGCGGTAAGGAAAGCCGCGGGCGCGCTGGGTTTAAAGCTTTTAGCGCCCTCCGCGGCAAGCGACGCTGTTACCGCCATAAAGCTTCCGGAGAGCATAGACGGAGTAAAACTCGTAAAGACCATGCGTGATACTTACGGCGTAGGCATAGCAGGAGGCCAGGCACAACTTAAAGGAAAGATAATACGTATAGCGAGTATGGGCTTTATGACGCAATGGGATATTATAGTGGCAATATCATGCCTTGAGATAGTCCTGAAACAGATGGGTTATGATGTTGAATTAGGCTCCGGGATAAAGGCTGCTGAAGAGGTGTTTAGTAATTAGGTTACAAAAGTTACGAAGGTTACAAAAGTTACAAAGGTTAGGAATGCGAAAAAAATAGATTTTTTAAGTGTTGCAACTTTTTAACTTTTAAACCTTTTAACTTTTTAACAATAAAGAAGGAGGACAGTGAAGTGTTTAAGATACTGGTAAGTGACCCGTTAAGTGAAAAAGGGCTCGAATTGCTTAAGAGGGAGAAGGATTTTCGTGTCGATGTTAAGGTGAAACAGCCGCCTGAAACATTAAAGAAGATAATAGGCGGTTACGACGCCCTTATTATAAGAAGCGGCACAAAAGTTACGGCAGATATTATAAAGCATGCTGACAAGCTTAAGGTTATCGGAAGAGCAGGTGTCGGCCTTGACAATGTAGACGTGCCTTCAGCCACTAAAAAAGGCATAATCGTAATGAATACCCCCGGAGGCAATACCATATCAACGGCAGAACATGCCATAAGTCTTATATTATCGCTTTCAAGGAATATAGCGCCTGCGGATGCCTCCATGAAGAAAGGCGCCTGGGATAGAAAGAAGTTCATGGGCGTTGAGCTTTACGGAAAGACCTTAGGCATAGTGGGTTTAGGAAGAATAGGCGCAGAGGTCGCTAAGCGCGCTTTGAGTTTTGGCATGAAGGTTATTGCCTATGACCCTTTTTTAAAACACGATAAAGCAGCTCTTTCGGATATAGAGCTTACAACACTTAAAAAGCTGTTTTCAGATTCAGATTATATTACAGTGCATACCCCCCTTACGAAAGATACAAAGCACCTGATAAGCGATAAACAGATAGCGACCATGAAAAAAGGCGTGCGGCTTATAAACTGCGCGCGAGGCGGCATAATAGACGAGAAATCGGTTTTAAAAGGCATAGAATCAGGCAGGGTAGCCGGCGCTGCCTTTGATGTATACGAAAAAGAGCCTCCGGCGGGTAATCCTATTACGCAATGTGATAAGATTATAACGACCCCGCATCTCGGCGCCTCAACAGAGGAAGCTCAGGAGAATGTCGCTGTTGAGGTCGTAGAGCAGGTTGTAGACGCCCTGCTTCAAAGGGGCATAAGAAACGCCGTAAATATCCCTTATATAGAACTTAAGGCATGGAAGGTTTTAAGGCCGTACCTTCTGCTTGCGGAAAAGATGGGCATGTTTCAGGCGCAACTGGCCGCAGAGCCTATAAGGGAAGTCTATATAAATTATTCGGGTGATGTGGCCAAGCACGATACAACAGCCATAACAACAGCTTTTATCAAGGGGCTTCTTACCTCTGCCGTAGGAGAAATGGTAAACAATGTAAACGCCACT
>CAZBMI010000125.1:0-4540 GCA_964492885.1 uncultured Planctomycetia bacterium
ATTATATCCGATATTTAAGTTTTTAACAGATTTTTCCGCAATAATAAGAATTGTGCATGGGGTTATTCTTTTGACTTTACGGCTCTTTTCGCCGCGCGGGCGGTATTCGAAGTAATACGCCATTCTGTCCTTAGGGCGCGTGTGGCGTTTTGCCATATACTTTTTTCCGTGTCGTGTTTCACAAAGCCTTCGGCTATCACCTTCTGGTAAATTTCAAGAGCCTTGTCTATGCTGCGTTCAACTGTAAACTTCCGGGCCGTGTTAATCGCATTCTGGCGCAATACCGCTTTTTCGCGGTTATTGAGGCTATAAATCCAGTAGAGTCCGTTTATAAAGTCTTTTATGTTCTCATCATCTAACAAGCATCCGTTCCACCCGTTTCGCACTACTTCCCTTACCCCCGGGGCGTCAATAGCCGCAACCGGAACACCCGCTGCCATAGCCTCTGTTAATACAAGCCCCTGTGTTTCGCTTTGAGAGGCAAACGCGAAAATATTCATGAGTTTATATGACCTGCTTAAATCCGGGCCCTTAAGAATTCCCGGCATTCTTAATCGATTTTCCAGCTTCTTCTTTCGGAAAACATCCTTTACTTTATCTTCCGATGCCCCCTTTCCCAGTAAAAGAAAGAAGGCGTCTTCGTGATTTTTCATAAATTCAGAAACCGCTTCTGCCAAAAAAATAATATTCTTTTCCGGCGCAACTCTGCCCGCGTATCCTATAAGATATGACTCATCGGGGATATTCAGATTATCCTTTATTTTGCGGGTATCTGCGTTACCGCTAAACCGGTTTATGTAAATACCCGTGGGGTTAACCTCTATAGGGGTTTTCGCTCCGCGTTCTTTGAGTATTCCAGCTATACTCTCGCTGGGCGCGAAAACATAATCACATAGGTTAGTGTATCCTGTCGATAATTCGATAACAAACTTTTTCATCGCTCTCGCCTTGATGGGTACATAATGAGTGTATTTCTCATATAACGTGTGAAAGGTAAATACTATGGGTATCTCATATTGCGAGGAGACGCGAAGCGCGGTATCTCCTATTAAGAAAGGATGGTGCGAATGAACGATATCGGGCCTAAAACCTTTCAAGGCGCGCGTCAAGACAAGGGGGATAGGCAGCTGAACGGAAAAATCCGTGCCGTTAAAGCGCTGTATAGCCGGCAGGCGTATAACCCCCTTCTCCTTCTCCGGCGCCTCTTCGTGCTCAGGCGCTGCTATTATCACTTTGTGCCCTCTCTTTCTCATCTCATCGGTAAAAATTTCAACAGACCTCTCCAGGCCGCCTGTAATGGGTTTATACGTATTTGTCATCATCAGAATATTCATATTAGATCACCTCTTTGAATTCACAGCGTCTTTGTGTCTTTTTTGCCCTAACGACCTTACAGCCGGGAAGCCGAATCTCTATATCAGGGGCCACCCCGTACCAGTTCGCCTGCCAAGAGACCACAGTCTTTTTGCCATTGCCTTTTACAAAAACAGATACAGGGCCAAATCGCGTAGGTGCCGGCCCGTATGAAGCTGTGCCTTTTCTGCGCCAGCTTTCGCTTACGCCTGAACAGAGCACAAGGGACTCGCCCTCCTGCCTTACAAAGCAATTCCTTACCATGATAATCCATTCTGCGGCAGCCCAGACATGCTGCCCGTCTCCCATGCACCCCCCGCCTGTTCCGGGATGAACGGCTTCAGGCCACTGCCCGGTGGGAGAGGCGAGGTTCTTTACAGCCTCCATAAGATTAAAAAAATTCTTATCTCCTTTCCTCAGAAGAACCTGCGCTATATGCAGGGTAAGATAGGGGTTTATGCCGGAATGGCTCATATCATGAAAAAAACCGCCATCCACAAAGCAGTTATCCAGCAGATAATCCGCTGTAGCCGCCAGCCTTCTGTCGTCACCGTTAAATAATTGCAAGGGGTATCCTGCCGACAGAGATCCTACAGCCCCGGAATCAAGGCGCCTGTAAGGCGAAGCGGGCATTGCTGCTGTGCCAAGCCGTTTCTCGGATAATTTCAAGCTTTTCTCCAGAGATTTCATTAGTTTTAGAGATTTATGGTAATAATCAAGTGCCCGTTTACGACTGCCCGAGATGCCCATAATATAAGAAGCTGCTTTTAAACCGGCAACAGCCCAAAAGTCATCCCAAAAATAATAATCGCTTGGGCCAAGGTGTTCGGCGCTGAAACCTGCCGGAAGCAGCCCGCTATGGGGAGCGCCTGAGGGGGTTTTTGTAATTTTCTTCTGAATCCAGCGGGCGCCTTGTTCAATTGCTTTTACCCACTTCCTCTTGCACTTCCTGCCTGCTATTTCGCAAAACTTGTTCATAACCCATAAAACCTGCCCGTTTGAATCCCATTCGCCGTTTTGTGAACAAAAATATCCATTCGGCCTCTGCTTCGCTAAAAAAGAGTCTATTACGCTTTCGGCTTTATCAAAGAGGCCTGCGCACAAAAAAGCGTATGAAATAAATACCGCGTCCCTGAACCAGAATCTTTTATATGTGTAAGGTCCGGCGTAAGTTTCTTTTTGCGAGTGCAGCAGCAGCGTTCTAAGAGCGGCATTATACAGGAATTCTACTTTCTTATCCGGGACGTTAAGCCTTGAAGCGTGTTTAAGGGCGGCTGCCCGCTGCCTTTTCACGGTCTTTGTCTTTTCTTTACTGCTTTTTTTCTTTTCCAGCGGTACATGCGCGGCTATTTTTCGGGTTCTGCCCGGAAATATCCTAAAAAGGGCCGCGCCGGTACACATCCCTACGCCGCAGGATATCTTTTGCGATTCTTTTCGTGACAATATATTCTGGTACACATCGCCGTTACTATAATTTGAAAACTTGTAATGGTCCGGGCGCGCGTTAAACCATATCTCCTTTTTGCTGTCTACCCGCCAGCCCATTTTATTATCCAAAACACTAATCTTTTTAATAAAACTAATACCTTCCGGGTTATACGGCCTTACGCTTATAGCCAGCCATGCCGGCGGCTTTGAATACGCTTCAATATTAATTTGACAAATAGGGCGGCCGCTGCTTTTAACCACACTTGCCGTTGATTTAATATTAAAGAGCTCTTTTGCGCTTTTCGTGGTAATCTTTATGTTTTTTTCTATGTCCGCGCTTTGCTGTGAAGTCGCGCTCAGGGAAGGCACAAGCACCTTTTTATCGCTTATAATCCATGCGTCTATAGACCACCCGTCATAAAAAGGTGTCACCAGGCCCCTCGGGTCCACAATGGGTATAATATCACAGCCGGGCAGACCGATAGCGGTCCAGTTTCGGTGGGTCAGGTTAATGTGTGTAAGTGAAAAAGCGCGCGGAATAAAGGAGTTATCCTTGGGGTTAAACTGCTTTACAACCCAATAAGGCCAGACCCAGTCAAGATTATGCTGTATAGCCTGGCTGTTTACCAATCCCCGGGCATGCAGGACAAAGCCTGAGCGCAATAGCTCTACAGGCACAAATACCTCCGAAGGTTTGGCAAAACCGCTTACATTAGATAATACAGAAAACGGATCCAGGAAGCCTTGTTTTCTGGCAGCATAACTTATAATTGTTTTCCATGGCAGCCATTTAAACCACATGCGTTAACCCTCCTTTTGCTTTAAGTCTTTCGGATAAAAACTTTGCTTTGAAGGAAGGACCACGCCTCCTGAAACTATCATTTTAACGGCTTCATCTATGGGTATCTCAAGAATCCTGAGCTTGCTTTTAGGCATAAACAGCAGTACCCCGGAAAAAGGGGCCGGAGCAAGCGGTACAAGCACACTTACTATCTCTTGCTCCTTTTCTTTATCTGATACCGGTAACCTCTCATTGGTAACAAAACCCATAGAGTATGAGCCGTAAACAGGATAGGGCACCAGGACAACCTTTTTAAACTCCTTCTCTTTATCCATTCTGAAGAGAAAATCGGACAGCTGTTTTGCCGATGGATAAAGATTGGCCACAAGAGGAATCTTCATAAATATCTTTTCCAAAAAAGGTAATATTCTGCGCCCTATAAAATGGCTCGAGACAAATCCAATGGCAATAAGAAGCAGGAGTATAAAGATAAGTCCCAGCCCCGGAACGGCAAAGCCGTAATTTTCCATAAGAAACGCGTTTATATATTTGCCGGCAAGGCGGTTTCCCATTCTGAAGACAAAAACGATAATGTAAATTGTCACAAATAGCGGGAATAAAGCCGCCATGCCGGTTAGTATATATCTTCTTATTCTCTTACCAATATTTAGGCCTTTCATAATAATCATATAACCTTTCTTCATACTCGCGCTGGACCGGCTCAGAGGGGTCGTAAGGCGGGCTCTCTTTTATATCCTTTTTGGTTAAACTCGTTTCTATTGCCTGTTCCGCCCAGTCTGCTCTTTCCATCCAGCCCGGCGCTATAAGAACTTTCCTGTCCGATAACCAGCCTCCCGTATCAATTACGAAATATCTCGCGCTCCAATTCTGGTCATCCACTATCAAGTCATCGACCCGCCCGATTTCACCGTCTGTTGCGCGGATATGGTATCTGAATATCTCTTTCACGCTTCGCAG
>CAZBMI010000126.1:0-4535 GCA_964492885.1 uncultured Planctomycetia bacterium
CCCTGCTGTATTAACTGGCCGTTGGCATGAAGGTCTGTAGAAAATATGGCAGCCAGCGGAAAGAGCGCCTTCCCGTCCTTTCCTTCTGTCTCGGCAAAGAGCTGTTTCCACCATTCAAGAAATGACAGCAGGGACGTATGAAAACTGCATCCTATCTCTATCTTTTTACCGTTTCTGTAGAGCAGACTGCGTATTGCCGCGTAACGGTAGGAGAGGTTTTTATCGATGTCAGCTGATGAAGACTTGCTTTCGATGTCCAAAGCGCCTTTAATAACTTCCTCAATGTCTATACCGGCGACCGCCATTGGCAAAAGCCCTACGGCAGTAAGCACCGAGAATCTTCCTCCAACATTTTCCGGCACGTAAAATGCCCTGTACCCTTTTTCTTTTGCCATCTGCCATAACGCGCCCCTGCCTTTTGTCGTAGTGCATATGATGCGCTTTTTAAGCTCTTTATCTGTATAGCGTTTTTTCATAAGGGCCTTGATGACCCTGAAGGCAGCCGCGGGCTCTATCGTGGTACCTGACTTTGATATAACGTTTATTGTAATATCTTTACCCTTTATATTAGCCAGCAGGTTAGATAAGTAATCAGGGTCTATGCTGTTTCCCGCGAAGAGCACTTTCGGGTTGGCGTTTTCGCGGTTTTTTACTCCGAAAAATTCTATAGCAGCCCTGGAACCCAGATATGAGCCGCCTATACCGATTACGATAAATGCCTCAGAATCTGACCTTATGCCTTCTGCAGCGCTCTTTATCTGTTTCAGGTACTTATTTGTGGTGCCTGAAGGAAGATGCAGCCAGCCCAGGAAATTATTGCCCAGGCCTGTGCCTTTTTCCAGCATCCTATGAGCGTCTCTTATCTCTTCTTTAATCGGTTCGAGTTCGCGTTTTAGAATAAACCTGCTAAGATGTTTTGTATCAAGTTTCATTATATTCCCTTTATTTAATGTTGTTTAGTTTATCAAAGCGCCTCAGCGGCAATGGAGGCCAAATCGCTCCTCTCGCTTTTTACCAGCGTGACATGCCCGAACATGGGTTGATCTTTCATCTTCTCAACGCAGTAAGTAAGGCCGTTACTGGATGAATCCAGGTAAGGGCTGTCTATCTGATAAGGGTCTCCCGTGAGCACCATCTTGGCGTAGTTCCCCGTCCTTGTGATTACCGTCTTAATCTCGTGGGGGGTAAGGTTCTGCGCCTCGTCAATTATTATAAACTGCTTGGGGATACTCCTGCCTCTCATGTAAGTAAGGGCTTCTAACTGCACGAGCCCTGTATCCAGCAGGTCTTCGACTGTCTTGAACTTTCCGCGCTGTTTCTTCTTATTCATAGTTAATATATATTCAAGGTTATCAAAAATAGGCTCCATCCAGTTTTCAAGCTTCTCCTCCTTGGTGCCGGGCAGATAACCGATATCTCTTCCCAGGGGCATAATCGGACGTGATATAACAAGCCTGACATATGTAGCGTCCTGTAAGACCTTCTTTAAGCCGGCTGCCAAGGCAAGAAGGGTCTTGCCTGTCCCCGCCTGGCCGACAAGAGTAACAAGGCGGACGCTGTCGTCACATAAAAGTTCCTGAGCCATGACCTGTTCCTTATTGCGCGGCTTTACACCCCATATCTCTTTGCCGCCGTACCTCATCTGCATAAGCTTCTCTTTTGTGAAGCTGTATCGCGCCAGGGCGGCATGCTTCTCGTTTGCCTTATCTGTTAATAGCGCGAACTCATTGGGCTCGAATCGGCTGTTTTTGCCGGCACTCACACTCTTTTTTGAGTAAAATTCATCAATCTCCGGCTTTGATACATCTATCTTTCTCCACCCCGTGTAAAGTTTGTCAAAGTTTACTTTGCCTTTTTCGAAATCCATTGCCTTTAACCCGATCGCGTCGGCCTTTACCCTGGCATTTATATCTTTTGAAACAAATATAACTCTTGACTGCTTTTTTTGCAGGATATACGCTGTCATTAATATCCTGTTGTCAATTACATCCTTTGAGAGCCCGAGCTCATCCGCTCCTGACAAATCCAGATTCGCTATAATGCGGATTTTTCCCCCGCTCTCGGTAGCAACACCGTTTCCGAGCCTTCCTTTTCTCCGAAAATCATCAAGCTTTCTTATGACCTCGCGCGCATTGCGGCCTTTTTCATCATGGTCCTTTTTAAACACATCGAGCTCCTCGATAACCTCTATCGGAAGCACCACCTCGTTATCGGCAAAGGAAGTAAGCGCGTCAGAATTATGAATAAGCACATTCGTATCGAGTATAAATATCTTTGACATTATCTTAAAACCCTTTCAGGAGTTAATATCTTTACAGTGTCAGAAATTGACCTTTGGCACGGCATTTGAAGCGGCATCTGCCTCAAAATATTCCGCAGGCCTGTTTATTCCTCTTAATGTGGCAAATATACTGCCTGCAATAGTACGTATATAGCTATTATACGCCTGCACAGCCCTGTTGTACCTGTTTCGCTCAACGGCAATACGGTTTTCTGTGCCTTCAAGCTGTGCCTGCAAACTTAAGAAGTTCTGGTCAGCCTTTAATTGAGGGTAGTTTTCCGCGACAAGAAGAAGCCTTGATAATATACCGCCCATACCTTCGGCAGCCTCTATCTTGCCTTCTCTTGTATCAGCTTCAGCCCATTGACTGCGGAGCCTGGCGACTTCCGTAAATACCCCCCTTTCATGTGCCGCGTAACCTGTCACCGTGGAAACCAGGTTCGGTATCAGGTCATTCCGCCTTTGCAGCTGGTTCTCGACCTGGCTCCATGCGGCATTCACATTCTCGTCAAGAACTACAACTCTGTTTAAGCCGCCTACAAACCATCCTCCGAGTATCAATATCATAATGCCTATAACAATCAATGCGATCCATACCGGTTTCATTTATTTCTACCTCCTCTATTATCATGTGAAGGTTAAGCTAAAGCCGCCTTTGAAGCAGGCAGCTCTCCGCCTTTATCTTCTATAACAACCCGGCCATTACCATCCGCCCGAGGCGCCGCCGCCTCCTGAAAAACCTCCGCCAAAACCTCCAAAACCTCCTCCGAAGCTGCTGCCTCCGCCGCTGTAACCCGAGCCATACCAGTAACCGCCCCTTCTCCTGCCCGTAGGCCCTAATATAAGAAAAAAGAGTAAGCCCGAGCGCATACCAAAAAACAGCATAAAGAATATCAGGTAAAATAGTATCTTTAGCGCCTGGTTACCTCCTCTTTTGGCAGCTGCAGCGTAAGCAGGCATATCAAGCTTTAACTCTATATTATACTCTCTTGCGACTAATTGAGCAATATTAATTATTCCATATAGTATGCCTTTTTCATAATCATTCTGACGGAATTCAGGTATAATAATCTGTTCTATTATACTGCTGCATACAGCGTCGGGCAGGGCCCCTTCAAGCCCGTAACCTGTTTCGATTCTTACCTTTCTATCCCCGATTGCGACAAGCAGGAGAACGCCGTTATCCTCATCCTTTAATCCTATGCCCCATTTTTCAAACAACCTTACGGCGTACTGCTCGATTGTAAGCGGTTGTGTTGTAGAAACCGTGACAACGGCTATCTGCGCGGTTGTTTTATCGGAAACCCGGCTGGATATAGACTCTATATACCCGGCTGTCTCTTCTCCTAAGACGCCTGCGAAATCATTAACATAACCGCTGTATCGCGGTAAATCCGCCTCCTGCGCTGTTAGGGGCACGCATAAAGCCATAAATAGCGCGAAAAGTGACGTTGTAAAAAGATATCGTTTTATCATATAATAATTAAAGGTTATCCGAGATTTCCGCAAGTCTCGCAACCCGGTTTATATATTCGTCAAAAAATAACTCTATATCAACATTGCCTATCTTTTCGTCATTTTTATCGTCAGTCAATATTTCCGTGAAGATTCCCGTATCTATACCAAATGTACCAGAAAGCGCTTTCAGGGCCTCTTCTTTGGTCTTAGGAGGAATTACTCCTTTAATTCTCAGTAAGCCCTTAAATACGGGAAACAGGGAGTCAAACGATTCTTTCACAAGCAGTTCTAATCCCTTTTTTCTTAAACCTATCTCAAGATAGGCCTGCCTTATTGTTATCAGTTTTCCTTTTAACTGCTGTTCGCATATAAAACGCATATGCTCCTGCTCTATCTTAATATCTTTTAATAAATCCTCTCCGAAGAGCAATATATGATTCTCCTTCATTTCTATCAGCTCAATCGGAAAAGTATCACTCGAAGTCTCCAGATGATTCCTGGTGAGAAAAAGGGGTGCTGCTATCTCCTGTCTTATGCCATGGTCTATGAGCTTGAGGCTCTTCTTCAGACTGCTTAGATTAAGGTCTTTTAAGATTATCGCGCTGTTTACGGTATGTATACCTTTTATGTAGTCCCTGGTGCAGGCGCTCCCGTATATAAAAAGGGATATTATGCCGCTGCCGTGGATGCTTAGCATCTTTTCCATATAAGGAGAAATCCTGCGCGCAATATCTTTTGTAAATTTATCAAGGTTCATTAAACTGCTCATATTCGCGCTCCTTCTTCGGTTAAAAGC
>CAZBMI010000127.1:0-4398 GCA_964492885.1 uncultured Planctomycetia bacterium
TTTTCGGCATATGTCTGGGCATGCAGATAGCTGTTATAGAATTCGCCAGAAACGCGTGCGATATGAGAAAAGCCAATTCAACGGAGTTTAACAGCAGGACACGTTACCCTGTTATATCTTTGCTGGAAGAACAGAAAGGCGTAAAGGCAAAAGGCGCGACAATGCGGCTGGGCAGATACCCCTGCAGGCTCAAGAAAGGCTCATGGAGCAATAAAGCTTACAAAAAGAAACTTATATCAGAACGCCACAGGCACAGGTATGAGTTCAACAATAAATACAAGAATGCCTTAGAAAAAAAGGGCCTGATTTCCGCGGGCATCTACCCTGATAACAACCTGGTAGAAATTGTAGAGTTGTTAAACCACCCCTGGTATGTCGCATGCCAGTTCCATCCTGAGTTTAAGTCTAAACCTGACTCAGCTCACCCGCTATTTAAGCACTTCATCAAATCCAGTTTGAGGGGACGGTCCTAAAGGGGACACCCTTGAGCACGATATTTTCGATTTTTCCCTTTTTTCTTGACACACGCAGTTTTTGTTGGTATAATTTTTATCTACTTTTTAAAACTATATAATAAAATTAAAATAACATTTCAACTGCTAAGGGGGCACCTATGGCAAAGTTTGCCAATAAAATCATTACACTCTTGGTTCTTCTGGCTTTTATACCTACAAATACTAATCTAAACTATGTATTTTCTTATATAAGCAGGGACAAGGACGCGCTTAGGGGCATGTCCGCGTCGAAGTATACAGCAATGGATATTGGGCAGGCGCTATCATCTCTGCCGAAAAAAATCGAAGTCATACCTCCGCCTGCCAGGGAATCATCAGCAGGAATAAGCGTAACTATAGATAAACTTGAATTCAGGACCGAAGATAACATACGATTTTTAACAGGTGAACATGGTTTAAGAAGCAGCAACAACGATATAAGGCTTGATGCCGCAGAGTCCTTATCAATACTCGGTAATGATGCTCTTGAGCGCTACAATGCGGATGCCGAAGAGGTAATAGCAGTCCTGGTTTACGTTCTGGAGAATACTAAAGATAGATGGAAGCGGGTAAGAGCGGCAGCGGCCCTGTCCCGATTCGATATACCCATTCTTAATACGCACATAGATGCCGGCGTTATAATAAAGAACCTAATCAGGCCGCTTTCAGGCAACAGCCCATTGATAATAACGTATGCAACAAACGCGCTATTCTACTTTTTATTAAAAATTGATAAGCAAGAAATGAGCGCGTATAAAAAGGCGGTAATATCCGCTTTGTCCTCATTATGCGAAAATCGCAACCCGCTTGTAAAAACAGCCGCGATATCAGCTTTGTATAGATTCGACAAGGACGCGTTTTCTAAATACCGTTTATCCGAAGAAGAGACTCTGCGTTTACTTTCTAAGAACCTAAAGAGCGGCGCCCCCCTGATAAAGACGCACGCGGCGCAGGCTTTATCGGTATTTTATGATGAGCCTTACAGTGAATTTTTGCCTGAAGTGAAAGAAACAGCAGATGTCTTGTCAGGTGAATACGGCTTAAAGAGCGGACAGCTGTGGATAATGGCATCAGCCGCGGACGCTTTGTTTAATAATTTAAACGGAACAGCCCCGGCCTCTTATATGGATAACGCAATAGACGGGCTTACAGGAAATAAAGGTTTAAAAAGCAAATATCCATGGCTTAGGGTACATGCTGAGGTTATTCTTCATAAGATAGGGATTGGCCCCCTGCCTTCTTTTAAGATAAGCGTAAATTACCCTGAAGGGCCTTTTTCAAAATCAGTTAACATTTTCGGAAACAATGCTGATGAACTTGCAAAAGGCTTAAACGATACCTTTTTTAAAGATTCAGACGTTATCTCGTGCAGGGCATTGCCGAAGGAATGGATAGAGTTTGACCTGTTAGAATCGGATAACCCCGAGATTGCCTTGAAAATGGCAGCTGTTAAGATAGATAACACCGGAGAGTTTATACCCGCGCTTACGAGCGCTATTTCCACTCATCTGACATACGCTTCTGATATACCGGCTGAAAAGCCCCCTGTCTCAGAAGAATCTGATAAGGCGTCTTCTTCAGGCCGGGATAAGGGACCGCTTATTCAGGATACGGTTAAAGAGCTTCAGCAGCTTATAAATACAGGAGATGTAAACATACCTGAATACAAGGACTTTATCAAAAGGGCTATCAAGATTATAGAAATTGAACAAATTGAACAACAGCGCACAGGCAAAGAAAAAGAGACTCTTAAGGCGATGGATACTGCCCGATTAGGGGACGGCTTAACAAGTGAAAAAGCCCCTGACAGTATAATGGCTGTGTATAATAACATAAGCCTGGAATCAATAGCAGTATATACAGAACGCAAGCAGGGCAGCGAAGAGAAACTGCGCCAGCTTGAGATGATAAATTATATACTATTGAAATATCTTCATAATAAGATTGGGTTAGCTGATTCTTCGGTCAAATCCTCTCCGGCAGGCAACAGCAATAACATACAGGCAGCTATACAGATAACTCCCGAGACAGAACCGGGAGATTTGATGTTTGCCTTTAAGCATTCCAAAGAGGCGCCGAAGGTTGTGATTAACGACCCGGGCGTTAAAGAGTTTATGGGGTTGACAGCCGAAAGGTCCAATCAGCAGCTTAAGGCCTTTTTAGAGGCAGGCTTTGAGGCTGTGGTGGTTCTCGGCGAACTCCCTGTTGAGTATGAAGGCATAAGCTACCTGCTCTCAGGAAAAAGAAAATTTCCGGATACGCTTTCAGGTATGCTGACCGCCCTCTCAATTATAGAAAAAACGCAATTAGATAACCCGGAAAGTTTTAAGCCTGCTTATTATTTTCAGTTAAAAGGCCTGTATGAGGAGGCTGCGGGTATAATGAGTGCCCGGCAGGAAGATTTTGTTAATAAATACAGCTATATACCTTTAACAGTTGATATATCCGGCAAAATGAAATACAGCCAAAATCGAAAGCTGGGGTTGTGGCAGAGTATGGATTTATGGAAGGCCCTGGAGCTTGACATTATACCCCTTGAGCAGGCAAAGAGAGAAGTTATAAGAGAGCTGAGTATAGAGGATGAGATATTGTACGAGACAAGTATTCTTCTTAAGCAAGTGGACAGGCCGTACCTGAGCCAGATAATCTTTGCGTATAAACCTTTTGAAAAGAAAAACAGGCGCGGGCTGCCGCCTGAACTGGCGGAATACCGCGGAGAATATATCCGGAACGCGGTTGCCGACCATTTCAGCATGGCAGAAGATAAGGCGGATATTCTCTACGCAGGCACAGGCAGTATCTATGATACCGCTGATTTTACTGATGCCGGATACACAGGGGTATTTGTAAATAACTCGGGCTTAACAGCGCCTTCGGATTTAGAGCGGATATACAGCCCGACGGGGTCAAATCGCAGCAGGCAGATTATAATCAATACCTTAAACCGGGTTGACTACATATCATGGCAGAGCGCCTTAAGAGGAGAGAATGCCGGAAGCTTTACTATTGAGAGAAAGAATCTTTTTTCCGCCCCGGCCTTATTGGCAGTGACAGCTGAAAAAGGCACAGCCGAATATCCCGAAGGCGCTTATTGGGGCGATATTTCCGCCAGGTTGCTGAAAGACCTTGGTGTCAGCGTGGTCCTGTTGCCTTCTTCCCTGGAGCCGTTAAGCAGAAAGAGAATAATAACGCAGTTAAAAGCATCTGGCATTGACTATGCCGGCATAGAGCAACAAGGGTATGAAGGGGTTGTGCGTGTCTACAGAAACAAAAAGCCGCATTCGGATTACACATACCGCGCAAGCGTTCTAAATGTTTCTTCATCAGACGAATTGGAAGAGGCGCTTAAGCGCGCCCGCCTTAAGGCAAGAAATATTATATGGAATGTCCCTGTTCATCAATTAAGAGATGTCTCCGGGGCGCTCTACAGAAGCAAATCCTCCTCGTCGGGCAATATGGCGCTGGATATTATAAACAGAAGACTGGATAACAGCCTGCATTTTCTTTTAAACGGCCCGGAATCGGATACGGGTAAGATTACACCGGCAGCAATATACCCTCTTATTCGTTTCGTAGAAGAGCGGTCAAGTGAGCTTAAGAAACGCCGCATAGGCGATATTCTGGCTAAGGAGAAGACCCTTGAAAGGATGTCAGAGATTCTTAGCATGCTTACCCTGCCCTTTGAAATGCGGGAATCCTTAGTTGAGACAGCTGATATCAAAGGCATTGCGGCTGACGAAAACAGAAAGAGGATAGGCGGTATCATTATTGACGATAAGGCCCCTGACATTGGTTTTGAGCAGCAGCAGGTTTTATTGGCTTTATACGGTAAATCAAGCCCTATCCGGCAGGCACTGGCCGATAAGCTCAATGCCGAGATAATATTATACAGCCAGTATACAAG
>CAZBMI010000128.1:0-4395 GCA_964492885.1 uncultured Planctomycetia bacterium
TGGTAAAGGACGCCGAGAAATTTGCCGAAGAGGACAAGAAGCGAAAAGAGCTTGTCGAGACAAAGAACCAGGCAGACACACTTGTCTATGCCACTGAAAAGGCTGTAAAGGATTACGGTGATAAGGTATCTGACGATGAGAAGAAGGATATAGAGAGCAAGCTCTCCGCGTTAAAAGAGAAAGTAAAGACAGATAATGTCGAGGATATAAAGAAGTCGATGGAAGAGTTGAGCAAGGCATCGCATAAGCTTGCCGAAGAAGTCTACAAAGAGCAGGCGGCGAAACAGCAGCAGCAACAGCAGGGCCAGCAACAGCAAGGCCCAAATCCTGACGCGCAGGCGCAGGATCAGGCACAGGCAGAGGGACAGCCGCAGCAGGGTGAAGCCGAAAACAAGGATGATGTTGTTGATGCCGAATTTAAGGAAGAGGATAGTAAAAAATAGTGAGTATGACAGATAAACGCGACTATTATGAGGTGTTGGGAGTATCACGCAGTGTTTCTGCCGAAGAGCTAAAGAAGGCCTACAGAAAATTTGCGTTAAAATACCATCCCGACAGGGTCTCAGAGGACGATAAGTTAAAGGCAGCTGAGAAGTTTAAAGAGGCAACAGAGGCATACGAGGTATTAAGCGACCCCGGAAAAAAGGCCCAATATGACCAGTTCGGGCATGCGGCATTCCAGAACGGCTCTGCAGGCTTTGGCGGCATGGACCATGCCGAAGAGGTATTCCGCGAGTTCATGAGCGGCTTTGGCGAAGGCGGGATATTCGGGAGTATCTTCGAAGGCGTATTCGGAGGCTCTTCAGGCTCCAGGCAGCGCGGCCCGAGACGGGGTTCTGACCTTGAGATGAGCATGGAGATAACCTTTGAGGAGGCAGCCTTTGGCATCGAGAAGAAGATAAAGATACCAAGGTATGAGAAATGCCCTACCTGTAAAGGTGATGGCGCGAGGCCCGGCACAAAAAGGACTACTTGTTCATATTGCTCAGGCCACGGCCAGGTGAGAAGCCAGGCAGGTTTCTTAAATATAGCAAGGACATGCCCTCATTGCCATGGCGAGGGAGAGCTCATAGAGTCTCCCTGCCCTGAGTGCAGGGCAACAGGCAGGGTAAAGCAGGAGAAGAGCGTAAAGATAAATATACCCGCCGGAGTTGATACAGGCACAAGGGTAAGGGTTTACGGAGAAGGTGAGATTGGCCAGCGCGGCGGCGGTCGCGGCGACCTTTTTATACTCATATACGTTAAAAAGCATTCTATCTTCAAGCGCCATGAAAACAACGTATTGTGCGAGCTTCCGATAAGCTTTGTCCAGGCCGCGCTTGGCGACGAGGTTGAGGCGCCTACCTTGTATGGAAAGGTGAACATGAAGATTCCCGCGGGCACACAGCCCGGCAAGGTATTCAGGTTAAGGGATAAAGGCATCACCGATGTCCGCGGCCGCGGAAAAGGCGACCAGCTTGTAAGAATTATTGTAGAGGTCCCCACAAAGCTTACCAGCCAGCAGAAAAAGCTCTTAAAAGAGTTTGGCTCTTCCGGAGGAGGCATAACACCCGGCATAAACTCTTTTATGGATAAGATAAAGAGTATTTTATCATAGCAATAAAACCGTTGCCATTCTGAGGGAGTGTTAACGACCGAAGAATCCAAACACTGTCATTGCGAGCCGAAGCCCCGTTACAAATTTTGCTGATATTAACTTTGCGTATAAATTTGGAACGGGGCGAAGGCGAAGCAATCTCAAAAGATAGATAACATATAGGAAAAATATGCCAACGTACGAATACAGGTGTTTAAAATGCGGCAAGAGTTTTGAGGAGTTCCAGCCCATAACCGCGAAGCCGTTAAAGAAGTGCAGGTTCTGCTCAGGCAGGGTAGAACGGTTAATAGGAACAGGCGGAGGTTTTATATTAAAAGGAAGCGGTTTCTATTCGAATGACTACAGAAAGAAACAGCCGACTGAAAAACCCGCATCCTGCCCCGCGGACAATAATACCAAGTGCGCAGGCTGCCAGTGCCCGCAAACAGACAGCAAATAAATAGTGAAGATTTTTTTGAAATACTGGCTGCCTGTAATATTATACGCGGCAGTCATATTCGCCGGCTCATGCGTATCACAGCCGCCAAAGCCTTCCTGGCTTTTCCCGCACGCGGATAAGATACTGCATATAATAGAGTACGCGATATTCGGTTTTCTCATGATAAGGGCGTTGTATTCTTCAGCTCCCGATAAGAAAAATATATATTTAAGGTCGGCCGCGGTAACGCTTGTGGTCTTATACGGCTTTGCCGACGAGATTCACCAGTATTTCGTGCCCTTAAGAGGGCCGGAATTCGCGGACCTTATTATGGACGGTTTAGGCGCTTTCATAGGCCAGCTCTTCTTCCGCTCTCCACGTCATTGCGAGCGAGTTGAAAACGAGCGAAGCAATCTTTAACCCCTAAAGCAAAAGGATGGAAAATGGTAAAGATAAGCCCGTTTCAGGCATTAAGGTATGACAGGAAAAAAGCCCCTCTTAAAAACGTAGTATGCCCTCCGTATGACGTAATTAATAAAGAGCAGAGAAGAAGCTATCTTAAGAATTCCATCCATAATATAGTAAGGATTGTCCTTCCTGAGCGAAAAGACTCAACCCATGACTATAAAAAGGCCCGGAAAGACCTGCAGGCATGGATAGAGAAAGGCATATTAAAATATGATTCCACCCCCGGGCTTTATGCCTATGCGCAGGAGGCCGTCGTTGATAATAAAAAGGTAAGCCGCTGCGGTTTCTTCGCGCTTCTCAGGCTCGAGGACAAAGGGGACTCGGGAGTTTTACCGCATGAAAACGTATTCTCAAAGCCTCTGCTTGACAGGGTAAACCTTATGAAACACACAAAGGCCCACTTAAGCCCCATATTCATTATTTATAAAGACGCGAACGCGAAAGCGCAGAAGTTATTATCAAAGGTTATAAAAAAGTCAAAACCCGAATCGCATATATACGCTGATAACTCAAGGCACAAGCTCTGGCCGATTACGGATAAGACTCTTATAAACAGGCTTGTAAAGCATGTTAATTCATCCCGGACATTTATTGCCGACGGGCATCATCGTTTCAAGGCATCTGCTCTGGTAAAGGCGCATTTTGACAAGGCGCTTAAAGGCAGTGACGGACACTCCTATACATTGGTATATCTTGCCGGCTCAGAGGATAAGGGCCTGGAGATCCTGCCTACTTACAGGGCGGTAAAGGACCTTCCAAAGGGTTTTAACATGGAGTATATGAAAAACAGGCTTGTTAAGTATTTTGATATAAAACCCGTATCATTGAAATCCGTGTCAAAGGTATTAAAAAATGCCTTTAAAAAGAAGAAGACGGCTTTTGTCCTTTATTATAAGAAGAAATGCTTATTAATAACCCTTAAGGATAAGAACGCCATAAAAGATATCGGCCCCAAAGAAGCCAGCCCTACATGGAAAAGGCTTGATGTATCCATACTTCATAATCTTGTATTTAAAAAGCTTCTTAACATAAAAGAGAAGCTCGGCAAAGAGCGTAATATCTACTACTACAAGGGAAAGACAGAACTGGTCAAGAAAGTGGACTCAGGCCGGCAGAAACTGGGTGTCTTTTTAAACCCCTCAACAATGGATGAGGTGATTACGCTTGCCAAAAACAACGAAAAGATGCCTCATAAATCCACCTATTTTTATCCAAAACCTCTTACAGGCCTTGTAATCCACAAATTTTAAAAAGGGACGGTCCTAAAGGGGACACCCCTGAGCACGAAAAATAATAAAATTTTGTTAAAATTTCGTGCTCAGGGGTGTCCCCTTTAGGACCGTCCCCTTTTCACTTTTTTATTGCTATATTAGTATTAATATGATACTATGTAGCCTATTATTATAGGAACCCTAAAAAAATCATACCATAAAAGCATACAGAATACCTGTTTTAGTATAATATAAAAGATGAGGATATATGTTAGACTGGAAAGAGATACATGACGCTATACTAAACGGAGATATAGCGTCTACGCCTGAACTGGTCAAAAAGGCTGTAGCAGAGGGCGCGTCTGCCGAAGATATACTTGAAAAAGGCCTTATAGCGGGTATGGCTGACGTAGGCGTCAGGTTCAAGGCAAACGATATATTCGTTCCCGAGGTGCTTATAGCTGCCAAGGCAATGCACGCGGCGCTTGATGTGCTTGAGCCCATGCTTGCTGAGAGCGGTGTCAAGCCAAAGGCTACTATAGCGGTAGGCACTGTAAAGGGCGATCTTCACGACATAGGCAAGAACCTTGTTGTTATGATGTTAAAAGGCGCGGGTTTCAATGTTGTTGACCTGGGCATAGACGTGGCGCCTGATGCTTTTATAAAACGCTCGCAAGAGGCAAAAGCTTCTTTAATAGCCA
>CAZBMI010000129.1:0-4394 GCA_964492885.1 uncultured Planctomycetia bacterium
GATAGATCTTACCGTCGCCCCTGATAACAGGCCTTCGTGGAGCTTATTCGAAAAGAACGGTTATCTTATAATAAGCGGCTCAGAAAGAGAGACTCTTAAGGTACAAGGCAGGCAGGCTGTAAAAGATTTTTACGGTAAAAACCGGCATTTCATCCTATACGGGAAAAGATTTAAACAGGAATAATGGTTTTATATAAAAAACTATTTAAAACAGAAAGTGAGGCCAAAGATGAATGATATGCCTATCGGGAAACTTCTCGAAGACGCCTTGAGCATGGAGGAGAAGGGGTATGATCTTTATACCGGTATTGCCAAAAAATCCGAAAATGATATAACCGGGAAGACTTTTAACTTTCTGGCAGAACAGGAGAAACTGCATATCGACAAGATAAAGAGTTTTTACAAGGAGTTAAAGGATAGTAAAAAGTTCTCCGAGCCCGGCTTATCGGGTTCTGCCGAAAAGAGAGGCCGCGAGAGCACTATCTTTTTAAAAACCATAAAAGAGCTCAACGATAAGATAAAGCCCAGCGATGACGAAAAGAAGGCCTGTGAATTCGCGATGGAGATTGAGAAGAAAGGATATAAGTATTATCAGGACATGGCGGAGAAGACAAAAGATGAGAACCTTCTTATTTTTCTGCGGTTTCTTATGGAAGAGGAATCCACCCATTATGAGCTTATAAGCAGCCTCTATACCTATCTTACGGATTCCCATAACTGGTTCATGTATGAGGAGGGCTCTTTTCCGCAGGGCGGTTAATAACAGGTTGGGTAAGAATAAGATGATGAGTACCGATATGAAACCTAAATTCGCTGCAGCCATAAACTGTATAGACGGCAGGGTCCAGGTGCCCCTGCTTGAATTCATTAGAAAAAACTATAAGGTTGATTATGTAGACATGGTTACAGTGCCGGGCCCGGATAAGGTTTTAAGCGAATATCGCGACAGCCGCGAGATAGAGTCTGTCAAAAAGAAGGTATTAATCTCATATGGCAAACATAATTCCAGGCTTATATTCATAGCAGGCCATGATGATTGCGCTGCTAATCCCTGCGGCAAAAAAGAACACTTGCGGCAGATAAGAGAAGCCGCGCGGAATATCTCGAAGTGGAACATCGACGCTAAAATTCACGGCATATGGTTAGATAAGGCTCAAAAGGTATTTCCAGTAAAATTAAACCACGGACAATTAGAAATATCAGCAAAAAGAAAATGAAAAACAAAAAAAGAGCGTTAGTATTAAGCCTTGGCGCTGCCCAGGGGTTAGCCCACATAGGGGTTATCAAGGTATTGAACCGTAAGGATATAGAGTTTGATGTTATAACAGGCTCGAGCATGGGCGCTTTTATAGGAGCCTGTTACGCGAAAAACGCTGACATTGCTGAGGTCGAGCGTTCTTTCTTAGAGATTAACCTGGAAAAATTACCGAAATTAATAGACCCGAAACTATCCGCGTTGTCAAAAGGCCTGTTATCCGGGGAAAGGGTTAAAGAGTTCCTGAAGTCAATAATAGGCGATGTTGAGTTCAGGGATTTAAAAATACCGTTAGCTGTGGTAGCCACGGATGTGGATACAGGAGAAGAAGTTGTTTTTAAGGAAGGCTCGGTGCTGGATGCCGTAAGAGCCAGTATCTCAATGCCAGGTATTTTTATGCCCGTTAAAATAGGCAAAAGATATCTGACAGACGGCGGAAGCGTAAACCCCCTTCCCGTTGACATCGCTAAAGAGATGGGCGCGGAATACATAATTGTAAGTAATATAGTCCCATCACCCGCAAAAAGGCAAACTAGCGGAAAGGCCAAAAAAGACAGGAAACCAAAAACACCAAAAATCGCCCGTAACTTTATAGATAAGATATCCGCCAAAAAATCGAAAGAAGACGAGGGTATGCCTGATATGTTTAGCGTACTGGTCCAGGCAATGCACATAACAGAGTATAAGATAGTAAGCAGCAGGCTGGAGGAGGCGGATTTAGTTATCACCCCCGATACCATGAACATAGGCACTTTGGATTTTACCAAAGCCAAAGAAGCTATTAAAAAAGGCGAGGAAGCCGCGAGCCGGGAGCTCGAAAAGGCCTCGTCAATATATTAAAACCACTAAAGAAAGAAAGGAGGACGCGTTATGAGCGAAGAATTAAAGAAGGCGTATCAGGAGAAGGTAGAAGCTCAGCTTAAAGAGTGGGGCAGCAAGATAGAGGAATTACGGAATAAAGCAGCGGGATTGGGCGCGGACGCTAAAATTAAGGCGCTTGAGAAAATAGAAAGCTTAAAAAGCAAGATGAAAGAGGGTGGTGACAGCCTGAATCAGTTAAAAGATTCCAATGAAAATGATTGGGAAAAAGTAAAATCAAAAATAGAAGGCATAGCAGGAGGCATTAAAAATACAATAGATGATATGATGTCTAAGTTTTAAAACAGCATACATGAAATGGAGAACGGTATGAGGCTGAAAAGCATTAGCTTGATTATCCTGGGCATTTTATTCTTTGTTGTTCTGCTGCAGAACACGCAGGTAGTTTCTTTCAGGTTCTTATTTTGGGAGCTTAGCATGTCCAGGATAATACTTCTGCCATTAGTTATGGTTACGGGCTTTATCATAGGTTTCTTTACAGGAAACAGGCCCCGGGGTTAAAGGCAGGGGTTAGATCTGAATAAATAACCTGTTGTTGCAAAGAATATATTATGAAGAAAGAATTAAATCTGCTTGATATTTTCTGCCTCGCTTCCGGGGCCATGATAAGCTCGGGGATTTTTATCCTGCCGGGCCTTGCTTACAAAGAAGCAGGCCCGCTAATGTTTGTATCATATTTTCTCGCGGGAATAATTGCCCTTTTGGGGACCTTAAGCATGATAGAACTTGCTACCGCCATGCCGAAGGCGGGGGGAGATTATTTTTTTATCACAAGAAGCTTAGGCCCTTTAGTCGGAACAGCTTCCTCTTTTTTAAGCTGGACGGCCCTTTGCCTGAAATCAGCTTTTGCCGTTTTCGGTATAGCGGAAATATTATATTTAACATTCGGAATTCCCGTTTTGATATCATCTTTTTTTGTCTGCCTGTTTTTTATAGCGCTTAATATATTGGGAGTAAAAGAGGCCGCGAAATTTGAAGTAGTGCTTGTTTTGGGGCTTTTTGCCATAATGCTTTTTTTAATCTTAGGGGGCCTTGGCAAAATATCCGTGAGCAATTTTAGCCCTCTTTTGCCGAACGGAATCAATAAGGTATTGGTTACTTCAGGCTTTGTTTTTATATCATTCGGAGGCCTGCTTAATATCGCCACTATATCAGGTGAGATAAAAGACCCTGTTAAAAACATTCCCAGAGGTATGATCCTCGCGGTGCTTGCCGTTACCTTTTTTTACGCTGCCACACTCGTAGTTATAGTAGGTGTTCTTCCGGGCGATAAATTGTTAGTTTCACTTACACCCATAGCAGACGCGGGGAGCATACTATTTGGCAGGATCGGATATATATTAATTTCATTCGGGGCTTTACTTGCTTTTATAACCACCGCTAACGCCGGCATAATATCGGCATCGAGATATCCTCTGGCGCTAAGCGAGGATAATCTTTTGCCCCCTGTAATAAAAAAGCTCACAAAAAAGAAAAGAACACCCGCAATAGCGATATCTATAACAGGAATTTTTATATTTATTTGCCTTTTGATGGATCTTGTTGACCTTGTCAAGCTTGGCTCTGTAGTGATTTTGACTTTATATATTCTTACTAATTTAGCGGTTATTGTTCTTAGGGAAGGCAAGGTACAGAATTACAAACCCGCCTTCAAGGTACCTTTATATCCGTGGATCAATATAGCAGGTATAATTCTTTTCGCCTTCCTTATTATAGATATGGGTCTTGTTGCTGTTGAGATAAGCCTGGGGCTCTTGTTTGCCGCGTTTCTGGTCTATTTTTTATACGGAAGGCGAAGGCATAACATTGAATTCGCCCTTCTCCACCTTGTAGAAAGAATCATTAACAGGAGCATGACTGACAATACTCTTGAAGATGAACTTAAAACAGTTATTATCTCGAGAGACGAAATAAAAATAGACAGGTTTCACAAACTTGTAGAAGATAGCATAATTTTAAATTTTAACGAAAAAACAAGCATGGATAGTTTCCTGGATGTTTTAGCGGAGAAGGTTTCAAGCCAAATAGGCATAGAAAAGGAAGAAATCATTGACCTTTTTAACAAAAGAGAAAAAGAAGGGTCTACCGCGATTACGCCGTTTGTGGCCGTGCCGCATATAATAATACCGGGATCGAATAAGTTTAAATTGGTTATAGCCAGATGCAGGGAGGGGATCGGGTTTAAAGGGGAAAACGATAGAGTCAAGGCTGTCTTTGTCTTGTTTGGGACGAGAGATGAAAGGGCATTCCACCTAAAGGC
>CAZBMI010000130.1:0-4358 GCA_964492885.1 uncultured Planctomycetia bacterium
GGTAGAGAGGTCTTAAGAGACCTTATTGTAACAGGCAAAGGCATGTTAAGTTTAGAACAGGCGCAGGCAGTTGCTGTTCAACACAGCCGCCAGGCAAAGACCGCGAAGAAAGAAGTTGACCTTGCCAGAATGAAGCAAAGGGATGCCTTCAGAGACCTTTTTCCAAACGTCAAGCTTAAGGCATCGCATACTGCGGGAGATATTGTCGATGATGTAGGCTTTACCGAAGAACTCTATGGCATAGAAGGTGAACAGGCATTATATCAGGGCGGCAGGCTCGTAAACGCCTACAAGCAGAGCAAGGTAAATGTTAAGCTGGCTGACGCGAAATACAGCAAGCTTGAGAATGATTTGGATTTTAAGGTTGCCGAGGCTTACTATAATATCGTTACAGCCATAATGAACATAAGGCTCCAGGCAGAGCTTCTTGAAGAAGCCGAAGCTGTAGTTACGCTCGCCGAAAAGAGGCGTGAGTCAGGATTAAGCACTGAGCATGAGATTTTAAATGTGCGCTCCCGCTATAACCAGATAGAATTCCAGCTCGCGACGGCAAAGAGGGATTTGGCTTTAGCGAGGTTTAAGCTTAAGCAGGCAATGGGGCTTGATATAAATGAGCAGGCTCTGGATACATCTGATGTGGATACAACACTTGAGTTTAAGGTTGTTGAGGTTGACCTTAATGAATGCCTGAAAGCAGCTTCTAATAATAAGCCTGACATAATAGTTAATAAGCTGCTGCTTGAAAGTAATGAATACGGGGAAATGATAGCCAAAGGCAAAAAGGGCTTTAAAGTCGATGTTACGGGATTTTACGGAAGAGGCGACTCCTATTATGATACAGAGCCTAAAAATCTCGAGGATAACTGGAACATAGGGCTTAAGGTGAGCAAGCCTTTCTGGTTTGCCACGCCGTCATACTCATTCACAAAAGACAAGACAAGCCTTAAAGTCGGCGAGACAGACAGGACAGGTTCTACTGTGAGCTCAGGAGAATTGGCTATACTTGACAAGGGCGCCCTTTCCGCGGCTTCAGACATAGAAGAAGCCAAGATAAACAAAGAGAAGGCGGAGAATGATCTGATAGAGGCAAGACGCCAGGCAGCCCTTGAAATAAAAGAGGCATATTATAGTTACCAGGAATCGATATTGCAGGTAAAGAACTCTCTTGAAAAAGTACGCTTTCATGAGGAGGCTGTGAAACTGGCAAGGGCTCAGGCGTCATTAAACGAGGCTCTTCAATCGCAGCTGCTTGAGGCGCTTATACAGCTTAGCGATGAGAAATCCGTTTACATAAAGGCGCTTTCAGATTATAACATAGCGCTTATAAAGATAAACAAGGCGATAGGCATAAAGGATTATTACAGTTTAAGTTGATTGAGCAGTGTGCATAACTGCCTTGTCATTGCGAGCGAACCCTTCGACTACGCTCAGGGTAAACTCCGTGAGCGAAGCAATCTTAAGGAGGGGATTGCTTCGTCGCTATTGCTCCTGGCAATGACATATTATGAACTATGCACACCTCTCAAGCAAATGGGAGATTATATTATGAGAGGTTTCAGATTTTGGTTTAAAAAGAAAGAGCCTTTAAAAAAGGGCGAGCCGGAACAAAAGGCTAAAGACGGCAGTATGTCTGAGAAGATGAAAGAGGTTGTCAGGCCTAAGGCCCCGGCTTCCGGCAGAAGAAGAAAAGTATCCTTTTTTAAATATATTTTTATTATCTTATTACTGTTTATATTGGCGGCAGCTGTTTTTGTCACATTCGCGCCGAAATACGTGCCCGGCATTGTTGATAATCCGGTTTTTTTAAAGATATCCCGGCTGCTGCCTTTTATGAGACAGGAAGCTGAAGAGGATTTCTCTTTTCCCGAGGAACAGCCGATAGAGGAGCTTGTGACAGTAAGGACATACCGGACAATGAGAGGGGATTTCATAGACATCCTGCCCGCTATGGGGACTATAAAAGGCGATAAGGAAGTGGAATTGCGGTTTTCAGTAAACGGAATAGTGGATTCAATAAATTTTTTTGAAGGTGACCTGCTTAGAAAAGGGGATATCGTAGCAACCCTTGAACAAAAAGACGCCCTGCTTAAGCTTGAATACTCAAAGAGCAAATACAAGACACAGAAGATAGCTAAAAAGGCTGCCGGGAAAAAGGTTGAGATGCACAAGAAGCTTTATGACGACGGCATAATTATAAAACCTAAACTCGAAGAAGTGCAGTTCGAGCTTGAAAGTGTCCAGTCACAGGTGGAATCCGCGCAAAAAGAGGTGGAATTTGCCCTGGCCGAGCTGGACAAAACATACCTATACTCGCCGCTAGACAGCGTAATGGGCACAAGGGACGTAGAGGTAGGAGAGTTTGTAACTTCCAATGTAAAGGTAGCTACTCTGTATGATACATCAACGGTACTTGCGGAAGTAGGAATTATCGAGAAAGACATAAACAGGATAGCGCTTGGCCAGAAAGCAAAGATAAGCGTTGATACATACCCGGGGGTGGAATTCGAGGGGCAGATAGAGAACATAGCCCCTATAGTCGAAGGAAAGTCAAGGACGCTTACCGCGCAGATAAGGATAAAAAACGATAATCCAAAGGGCACCCTTTTGCCAGGGATGTTTGCCAGGATATGGATATCTGTGTATGAAAAGAAGAATACTATTAAACTGCCGTCCTCGTGTTTTTATGACCTGGATAATAACGGTGAGTTTGATTCTGTTTATGTTGTAGATGACGAAAACATAGCTCACGCGGTACCTGTAAAGATAGGCTATGTCTCCACTGATTACGTAGAGGTTATAGACGGATTACGCGAAGGAGAACAGGTTGTGTCTGAGTCGATGGCAGAACTAAAGGATAGTGTCAGGGTAGATGTCATCGAGGTTCAGGAAGCGATATTTTAAGATTCTTCGCCCTGTGGGCTCAGAATGACACAAGCGCACAAGGCGCAAGAGATATGTCATTTTAAACAAAGTGAAACGGTGTCATTCTGAACGAAGTCCCGAACCAAATTTTATTAAATTTGGTTCGGGGCGAAGTGAAGAATCTAATTTTTAGATCCTTCCTCGCTTCACTCCTCAGGATGACAACCAATAACCGAAAACCGAGAACCGAGCATAATGGGATTACCGAATTTTTCAATAAGAAGGCCTGTTACGGTCATTATGTTTTTTTTAGGCATTGTCCTGTTTGGGCTTATATCATGGACACGGCTTCAGCAGGAACTTTACCCCCCTATAACATATCCCCAGCTTAGTGTGGTGACATTATACAAAGATGCCGCGCCCGAAGAGATGGAGATACTTGTCACAAAGCCTGTAGAAGAGGCTGTCGGCACGGTAAGCGGGGTGCGCCGTATAAGTTCTATCTCAAAGGAAGAGACTTCGCTGGTAATAGCGGAATTCAGCTGGGGCACGAATATGGATTTCGCGGCATTGGGAGTAAGGGAGAAGATAGACCTTATAAAAGAGAGCCTTCCCCGGGGGTGCGAAGACCCCATTGTCATGAAATTCAATCCATTTGAACTGCCTCTTATGGTGCTTAACATAACAGCTGAAGAGACTTCTCCGGAAGAGCTGCGCAGGCTTGTCATAAAAGTCATAAAGAACGAGATAGAAAAGGCTGACGGCGTAGCGGCCGCGAATATAACAGGAGGGCGTGAGCCTGAGGTAATTGTAGAGATAGACCAGGATAAGCTTATGTCCAAAGAGCTTGGCCTGAACAAAGTAGTGGAATTTATAAGCAAGGCAAACCTGAATTATCCCGCGGGCACCATAGAAGAGAGTTTTTATGAATACCTGATAAGGACAATAGGGGAGTTTAAGTTTGTTGATGAGATTGATGACGTGGTAGTGGGCATGGAAGAGCGCAGAAAACAGAGTGAATTTACCGAATACGGACTTAAGGACCGGCTGGAGAAGGAAAAGGACGCCCTCCGGGATACGCGTCTTATATTGCTGAAAGATATAGCAACAGTAAAGGAAGCCTTCAAAGACAAGACATCCGTATCCAGATTTAACAATAGAGACAATATATCGGTGGCTGTGCAGAAACAGGCTGACGCCAATACACTGCAGGTTGCAAACAGCATAAAGCAGATTATCGCCCATTTAAAGAAGGTGCTTCCAAGGGATATAAGCATTAACATAGTATCTGACCAGTCAACAGCCATAAAGACAAATATAAGGGGCGTGCGTGACGCCGCGGTCCAGGGCGGAGTTCTCGCGTTTCTGGTACTGCTTTTCTTTCTCGGTAATGTAAGAAGCCCCGCCATAGTAGCCCTTAATATACCGATATCGATGATGGTTGTTTTCGCGCTTATGTATTTGACGGGCATTACCATCAATATGATATCGCTGGG
>CAZBMI010000131.1:0-4355 GCA_964492885.1 uncultured Planctomycetia bacterium
CTCACGCAGATGTGGGAAAGAGGATATTAATAAGGGCGGTAAGAGACGGGAGAGAGATTCCTGTTGAAGTGACTATAGGAGAGAGGCCTTCAGGTGACGCAGGGGCACAAGATGAGACTGACGCGGAAGACTCATGGCGCGGCATGAATGTAATGGATATCACGCCTGCTATAGCACAGGAGTATGGCCTGCGCCAGACAAGCGGAGTTATTATAAGCAGGGTTGAGGATTCCTCGCCTGCTGAAGAAGCAGGCATAATGGCAGGAGATATTATACAGAGGATTGACAACATGCCGGTAAGAAACGTAAGTGATTACAATCAAATAATCACCAGGATAACAGGCGACGCTCTTGTAAAGACCAGCAGGGGCTACACCGTTATAAAGGCAAGCGGAGAAAGCAGGTAGCTTGTAACAGATAGAATGAAACATACGGATATACGCGATAAGTTTGTGAGTTTCTTCAAGAGTAAAGGTCATACATACCTTCCCAGTGATTCCCTTGTGCCCGCAGGCGACCAGAGCCTGTTATTTACTAGCGCAGGTATGGCTCAATTTAAAGAGCAGTTCATGGGTAACATAAAGGGCTTTACACGCGCTGTAACATGCCAGAAATGCCTGCGTACCGGTGATCTGGAAAATGTGGGAAGGACCGCTTATCATCATACCTTCTTTGAGATGCTCGGTAACTTCTCATTCGGTGATTACTTTAAAGAGGACGCTATCTTCTGGGCATGGGAATTTTTAATAAAAGAACTTAAGATACCTGAAGATAAGTTGTGGGTATCGGTATATGAAGAAGATGATGAGGCATACAGCGTATGGAGGGATAAGGTAAATGTCCCAGAATCAAAGATAGTAAAATTAGGGCAGAAAGATAACTTCTGGCCGTCAGAGGCAAAGGATAAAGGGCCTAACGGGCCATGCGGACCCTGCTCTGAGATATTTTATGATTACGGCAAGGACACAGGATGCAAAAAAGACAGCTGCTCTCCCGCATGCGGCTGCGGAAGGTTTGTCGAGGTATGGAACCTTGTATTTACACAGTTTGAGAGAAAGGACAATGGCGCATTGGACCCATTGCCCAATAAAAACATAGATACAGGAATGGGGCTTGAGAGGCTCTGCGCTGTTTTACAGGGGGTTAAGAGTAATTTTCAGACAGATATTTTCGCTGATATCATTAAAGAGATAAAGGTTATTATGCCTGAAGCTGCAAAAGAAGATGACAACAGTGATATATATGCCATATCAGACCACGCGCGCGCGGTGGTCTTTGCGATATGCGATGGCGTTGCCCCGTCTAACGAAGAGCGCGGATATGTTATAAGAAACCTGCTCCGCAAGGCAATAACGCGCGCAAAGAAGCTGGGGATAGACTCTCCTTTTCTTTACAAGCTGGTTTATGTTGTCGCAAAGACCATGCAGCCGGCTTATCCGGAGGTTATGAAAGAGCACCAGGATATAGCAGGCGTTGTAAAGGCAGAGGAAGAGCGCTTTTACAGGACACTGGAAAATGGTATGCCAATGATAGAAGAGGCTGTCTTAAAATCAAAAAACAAAGGCAGTAACAGGATATCAGGTGGAAAGGCCTTTGAGCTATATGATACCCATGGAATACCCCTTGAGATAATAAAAGAGATAGCTTCTGAAAAAGATGTCTCTGTTGACGAGGCCGGATTTGACAGCTGTATGCAGAAACAGCGCGAGTCATCCAGGAAATCGAGCAAGATGCAGGCTGATATATTCGCGGCAGAGCTTATAAAGGCAAAGACAGAGTTTATCGGTTATGATGAGTGCAAATCTCAGGCGCGCATATTACAGATTATGGATAAAGACGGAAAACAGCTTGATATGGCTGACAAGAATAAGAAACACGTTAAAGTTATACTGGATAAGTCTGTATTTTACGGAGAACAGGGCGGCCAGGCAGGCGACAGAGGCAGGATGTCCGGGCATGGCGCAGAGGTTGTTGTAAATAACGCGTTAAAAATTCAGGACGCTATTGTCTTGGACTGCGAGATAAGAAGAGGCCGCATAGCTGTTGGCGATGAAGTACGGGCGGAGATAGATATACCTTTTCGTAATGCTGTCGCGAAAAACCACACAGCAACGCACCTGTTGCAGTGGGCATTGAGAAAGACTTTAGGCGAGCATGTGAAACAGCAGGGCTCGCATGTAGCGGATGACAGGCTGCGTTTTGATTTTACGCATTCAAAGGCACTTACAGATGACGAGCTAAAGAGAGTAGAGTCGCTTGTTAATGAGAAGATTAAGCAGGCAGATGATATTGAGGTGCAAGAGATGCCTCTTGAGCAGGCAAAAGGCTCAGGCGCTCTGGCATTTTTCGGGGACAAATATGAGCAGAAGGTAAGGGTTGTGCGTTCAGGCGCCTACAGCAGGGAGCTGTGCGGAGGGACTCATCTTAAGAACACCGCTGATATTGAGTTGTTCAGGGTTATGCATGAGGGCTCTGTTGCCTCAGGCATAAGAAGAATCGAGGCATGCACTTCAGATAAGGCTTTAGAATGGGAAAAAACCCACCGGGCCAGACAGAAAGATAAAGAGAACCTTCTTAAAAAAAAGAAAGAGGAGAAGGCTGATAAGAAGAGACTGATAAAAGAATCGGAAAAGACTGTTGACGAGATGATTGAAAGAGCCAGGCAGGCCAACAACGTAAAGATTATCATAGAGTGCGTGGATAATTTTGATATGGGGATTATTAAGCACTTGTCAGGCCTTATAAGAAACAAATTAAAACATGGATATATACTGTTTCTCGCGGGCGTTGACACAGACAAGACCGTTGTAATTGCCTCTATCAGCAAGGATTTGGAAGATAAAGGTATTAACGCGGCATCGCTTTTATCAGATATAATAAGCCCTTTTGACGGAAAGGCGGGCGGCAGGCGCGATATGGCGCAGGGCGGCATAAAAAACTTTAAGGACATAAAGGCTCTTATAAAGAGCGCCGAGGAAACAATCTTAGCCAAGGAGCTGGCATGAAGAGTATAAGGCCCAACAGCAAGGAATTCGTAAAACTATGCAACCGCGGCATTGACATAAAGAAGAACGTACGCGGGAAGGTCTCAAAGATAGTAGAGGATGTAAGGTCCCGCGGAGATGACGCCCTGGTAAGGTATACCAGGCAGTTTGATAAGGTCAAATTGAAATCCAGGCAGTTTAAGGTAAGCACAGGAGAGGTAAACGGCGCTTACCAGAACATGGACCCCGCGCTTGTAAACAGCTTTAAGATTGCCATAGAGAACGTGAGCCAGTTTTACAAGAAGCAGCTTAAGAAATCGTGGAAGATAAAGGACAAGGAAGGTATAGTCCTGGGGGAGAGGATTACGCCTTTAGAGTCTGTAGGTATATATATCCCGGCAGGCACAGCTCCCCTTGCCTCTACTGTTTACATGACAGTACTTCCCGCGAAGATAGCGGGTGTAAAAAGAATTGTTGTGGTAACGCCCCCTAATGAATATTCCAGCGTGCACCCTTATATACTGGTCATGGCGAATTTACTCGGCATAGACGAAATATATAAAATTGGCGGCGCGCAGGCTGTTTCAGCGCTTGCCTTTGGCACAAAGACTATTCCAAAGGTGGATAAGATAGTAGGCCCGGGCAACCAGTATGTTTCAGAGGCAAAACGCCAGGTCTTTGGTTACGTTGGTATCGATATGCTGGCAGGCCCGAGCGAAGTCGTTATTATTGCCGATGACTCTGTGAATAATGAGTTTGTCCTGGCGGATATGGCGGCACAATCAGAGCACCTCCTTGGATTATCAGTGCTTATCACAAAATCCAAAAGGCTGGCGAAATTTATAAAACAGCAGCAGCTTAAAGGATATGTTATAGTTGTTAAGAACTTGAAAGAGGCGGCAGCCCTTGCCAACAGGATAGCTCCTGAGCACCTTCAACTTATGGTCAAGGACCCGAAAAAGCTTTCTAAGATGATACAGAACGCCGGCTGTCTACTGCTCGGTGAAAACACGCCTACGGCTTTAAGCGATTACATTGCGGGCCCGAGCCACGTGCTGCCTACCGGGGGAAGCGCCAGGTTCTTCTCGGGTTTAAGCATATGGGATTTCCTGAAAGGCATACACGTAGTATCTTATTCAAAAAGGGCGCTTGAGTCTGTAAAAGACGACATAGAGCGTATAGCTGCCCTTGAAGGCCTGGACAAGCACATAGAGTCTATAAAGAAGAGGTTTGTGTAAGATGCGATATTGCCAGCTAAGTAGACATTATAGACGTTGTCATTCTGAACGAAGCCCCGTTACAAATTTATATGCAAAGTTAATATCAGCAAAATTCATAACGGCGCGAGTGAAGAATCTATTGTTTTAGATT
>CAZBMI010000132.1:0-4344 GCA_964492885.1 uncultured Planctomycetia bacterium
CCTGCTCGAGGAGTTTTTATTTTATGTTTAAAATTTAGAAAAAAAGGACTTGACGGGAAACAAAATCTATGTTAACCTTACTATAGATAGTTAACAATAGTTAACTATAATATTTAAGTTAACAAAGGACACGTTATGGACAAGGAAAGATATTACACTATTCCACAGCTAGCGCATATCTTGGGCATTAGTAGAATAGCTGTATATAAAAGAGTTAAAAAGGGGCAGTTGAAGGCAATCAAGATAGGGAGGGTATATGCTATACCCAAAAAAGATATAGCCAATATACTTGGTAGAGATCTTAATGCTGAGGATAAAAAGGAGATAGAAAAAGCCGTAAGAAAAACAGTAAAAGAATACGGGGAAGTTCTAAGGCTCTTGGGTAAAGAGTAATGAAGATAATAACGATGAAAGAGGTTGAATATATTTCCTTTAGATTAGCTAAAGAGGAGCTATCCTTTAACGAGCCCATACCTGATTTTTCGACCAGATTTTCAAGCATATTAGAAAGCAGCTTAAGCGTGCCGTTTCAAAGCTTTGCAGGCCGCTCATTATATCCTACGCTTATTGGCAAGGCCTCAATTTTATTTTACCTGATGGTTAAGAACCACCCTTTTCAGAACGGCAATAAAAGAATAGCAATGACTACTTTGTTTGTTTTTCTTCACAAGAATAAGAAGTGGATAAAAGTTGACACGCAGGAGCTATATAACTTTACGGTCTGGATAGCTCAAAGCCCTTCCAAGCTTAAGAATGAGGCCGTGAAATCAATAGAGAAATTCTTAAAACTTAATGTTACAGATCTGGTAGATTGATTTTGTTATCAACATTGTCCGGCCGGGAGCCAGTTTGAAAATCCGAATTTTTTCGGACATAGCCCCAGTTATTGATTTAACCGGGGCTGTTTTATACTTATGATTTGGCGGTTTTCTGTTTTAACGCAGGGCTCGCATTTTTGCCGTAATTGGCCCCTCGATGGACAATATCCGAAATATTTCCCGTTCGCTTCGGGCTTGAAGCGATAAATTTATATTGACAAACAATTAAACTGATGTTATTTTAGTATCAGTTAGGAGTCGGCTTATGGCTTTGCTTAAAAAGAATACGGATTATGCGGTCAGGGCTCTAATAGAGTTGGCGGTTTGTGACAGCGAGTATGTGTCTTCCCGTTCTATCGCTGACAGCCAGGGCTTGCCTTATCAGTTTCTGCGTTCAATTATGCAAAAACTGATTAAGGCAGGATTGGTTGAGTCAAAGGAAGGCATTAAGGGCGGTCTTCGGCTGAATAAGAACCCGAAAAGAATAAAAATTGTCGATGTGATCAGAATATTTCAGGGGGATATTGAGTTGTCGAATTGCTTGTTTCAGAAAAAGTTGTGTAATAATCGGTCAACGTGTGTGCTGCGGAAGGAAATCAACAGGATTGAGGCTCTTGTTGAGAAGGAATTCGGTAAGTTAACCATTAAGGGATTAATTGATAAGATTAACCGCGCAGGCAAAGGAGGTAAGTAAAATGGGAATGTTTTGTTTTCAGTGTCAGGAAACGGTGAATAATAGGGGCTGTACCGTAAGGGGTGTTTGCGGTAAGGATGAGAGGGCTTCGGATTTAATGGATTTGTTGATTTATTCTTTGCAGGGTCTTTCTGTTTACGCGGAAAAAGCGGGTTCTTTGGACAGGAAGTATGGAGTTTTTGTTTGTCAGTCTCTTTTTACCACTGTAACAAATGCTAATTTTGATGAAGACAGGATCGCGGACCTTATCAGGAAAGCTCTTGTTTTGCGTGATGAGGTTAAGGCTAAGGCGCGGGTTTCCGGGGAAGGTTTGCATGATTCCGCGTTGTGGTCGTCAGACTCAAAAGAAGATTTTATCCAGAAATCATTACAGGTAAGCCCCCTCTCTTATAGCGATAACGAAGATATTCGTTCTTTGAAATCTTTGGTGCTTTTTGGCTTGAAGGGTGTGGCGGCTTATACTGACCACGCGGCGGCCCTGGGTTTTTATAATGACGAAATATTCAAGTTCATCTACAAAGGGCTTGCGGCGGTTACAAAAGAGTTATCTGCGGATGAGCTTACAGCCCTTGTTCTGGAAACCGGAGAAGTTGCGGTTAAAACGATGGCGTTGCTGGATAAGGCAAATACTGAAACTTATGGTAATCCGGAAATTACAAAAGTTAATCTTGGTGTCAGAAAGAATCCCGGTATTCTCATTTCGGGCCATGACTTGAAGGACATGGAAGAATTATTGAAACAGACTGAAGGGACTGGCGTGGATGTTTATACTCATAGCGAGATGCTTCCCGCTAATTATTATCCTGCTTTCAAAAAGTACGAACATTTTGTTGGAAACTATGGCAGTTCGTGGTGGCATCAGAATCAGGATTTCGAAACCTTTGGCGGCCCTATTCTGATGACAACAAACTGCATCATTCCGGTAAAGGATTCGTATAAAGACCGTATTTTTACTACCGGCATGACCGGTTATCCGGGAGTAAGGCATATACCTGACAGGCGCGAAGGCGGCAAGAAAGATTTCAGCGGGATTATTGAACTGGCAAAGAAGTGCCAGCCGCCCCAGGAGATTGAAACCGGAGAAATAGTCGGTGGTTTCGCGCATAATCAGGTTATTGCTTTGGCTGATAAGGTTGTTGAGGCTGTTAAGTCAGGAGCTATAAAACGGTTTATTGTGATGGCTGGATGTGACGGGCGCCAAAAGACAAGGAGTTATTTTACGGAAGTCGCGCAGGCCCTGCCTAAGGACGCGGTTATTTTGACGGCGGGTTGCGCTAAGTACCGTTATAACAAGCTGCCTCTCGGGGATATCAACGGAATCCCCCGTGTTTTAGACGCGGGACAGTGTAATGATTCTTATTCGCTGGCTGTTATTGCTTTGAAACTGAAGGAAGTTTTTGGTTTGAGCGATATTAACGAGCTGCCTATTTCCTTTGATATAGCTTGGTATGAGCAGAAGGCTGTTGCTGTTCTTTTGGCCTTGTTGTATCTTGGTGTTAAGGGCATTCGTCTCGGCCCTACTTTGCCCGCGTTTATTTCGCCGAATGTCGCTAAGGTATTGGTTGAAAAGTTTGACATCAAGCCGATAGGCACTGTTGAGGATGATGTTAAAGCTATGATGGAAGCTCGTTAGGAGGTCAAGGAATGAATATTTTAGAAAATATTCCGTATAAGGATGATAAGATGGGTAATCGTAAGCTGGTTGACGAAAAACACCTTCTTGTTATGCAGATAGCGTTAAAACCCGGGCAAAACGTGCCCCAGCATAATGCTAATTCTAATGTTCACCTTTTGATTGTAAGGGGCAACATATCGGTAAATCTTAATGGCAGGGATAATCGGGCCAAAGAAGGTGACTTGCTGCCGGTTTCTTATAAGACGCCGATGATTATTAAAAATACCGGAAGCGTTGACGCCACATTTTTAGTATTTAAAACGCCTAATCCGTCGGAAATGAAAAAGGAGGGTTCGCGGTGAAAATAGGAATTGTTATTTCAAGCAATGACGCCGAGACAGCATGGAATGCCTTGCGTTACGGTAATTTTGCTCTCGATCAGGGTGACGAGGTAAAAGTGTTTTTCATGGGCAAGGGTGTTGAGTATCAGAAGGCCGGCACGGAGAAGTTTAATACTGTTGAGCAGGCGGAAAAACTTACGCAGGCGGAAGGTAAGATTTATGCTTGTGGAAGCTGTATTAAATCGAGAGGGCAGACAGGTTCAGGTATATGCCCTATCTCAACCATGAAAGATATGTATGATATCGTGAAAGAAAGCGACAAGGTGGTAACGTTTTGATTAAACAGGCGATGGAGTTCGCCATTAACCGCCTCAACAGGCTGATAACTCCTATTATAAGAAAGGGGGGTATCAGTTTATGTTGAGGATTTTTTACATTGGAATTGGCGGCGCGGTCGGCGCAGTATCAAGGTACTGGCTTTCGGGCGTAACCCAGCGCATATTCAATGGCGGATTTCCCTGGGGCACGCTGAGTGTTAACTTGATAGGATCTTTGACTATAGGTTTCCTGTGGGGAATGTTTGAATCAGTTGTGGTTGCGCAGAATGTTAAGATAATGATTTTCATTGGTCTTCTCGGTTCTTTCACTACATTTTCTACGTTTTCACTGGAGACTTTCCATCTTATTCGTGACGGCGAATATAATCTTTTCCTGGTGAATACAATAGCAAGTTTTCTTTTGGGAATTGCCCTGGTATTCGCGGGGTATTTTATCAGCCAGTATTTATTTGCTTTGATAAGGAGGTAATAAAAATGAAGCTTCCCGAGAAAGGAACATTATTGCGTATATTTTTTGGAGAGTCAGATAAATTTAACA
>CAZBMI010000133.1:0-4340 GCA_964492885.1 uncultured Planctomycetia bacterium
CGAGGCAATCTCGGGTTTTATTTTTTTAATTGCGGGGAGAGGATTTGAACCTCTGGCCTTCAGGTTATGAGCCTGACGAGCTACCGGACTGCTCCACCCCGCGATAAATCCATCTCCTTAAGCTTATCTTCAAAAGGCGAATGTTTAAACGACTTGCCCTTGGAATACTGTAGAATATCTTCCCTGGGCTTCTTTAGGGTCAGGTCTATCTTATCCCCATTAACGCTTAATATGCGCGCTTTTACCGTATCACCAAGTTTCAAATAACTGCTTATGTCTTTTACAAAGCCTTCTGCTATCTGAGATATGTGTATAAAACCTCTCTGGCCCTCGCTAAGCTTTACAAAAGCGCCAAAACTGGTAATCCTGAATATCTCTGCCTCTACAATATCACCCGGCGTAAATTTATTCTTTATCAGTGTCTTCTTCACTCTCGTAAATTATCCTGTATCTTACTTCGCCCCTTTTGCCGATGCCCATCTTATCTCTTGCTTTCTTCTCGATATAAAACGGGTCGGTCTCTAACTTATCTATCTGCCGCTCGAGCTCTTCGTTCTCCCCGCTCAAGCGCTCTATCTCGTTGTTTAACTGCCTGTTCTGTTCCCTAAGCTGCTGTAGTTTCGAATATCCCGGAAGAAATATAACCAGGATTATAAAGATGCCAAGAAGCAGATAATTCTTCTTCGACATGAAATAATATTACCTTTTGGGGAAACCCGCGTATTTAGCCCTGCTGCCCAACGTCTCTTCTATGCGCAAAAGCTCGTTATACTTGGCTATGCGGTCTGTCCTGCAGACTGAGCCTGTCTTTATCTGGCCTACGCCTGTTGCCACCGCGAGATGGGCTATTGTGGTATCTTCTGTCTCTCCGGAGCGGTGCGATATAACAGCAGTATATCCTGCCTTCTTTGCCATGTCAATGGCATCCAGGGTCTCTGAAAGCGTCCCTATCTGGTTTACTTTTATGAGGATTGAATTAGCTACTTTGGATTCAATGCCCTGTTTTAAGCGTTTTGTATTGGTAACAAAGAGGTCATCACCTACAAGCTGTATTTTATCACCGATAGCCTGGGTAAGCTTTGCCCACCCGTTCCAGTCATCTTCCGCAAGCCCGTCCTCTATTGATATAATAGGATATTTCTCAACCCATTCTTTGTAAAACCGGACCATATCCTCGGAGGAGCGCTCTTTCTGCTGCTCTGCCATAAGCATATATTTTCCGTCTTTAAAAAACTCGCTTGACGCGGGGTCAAGTGCTATACAGATATCCTCTCCCGCCTCATAACCTGCTTTTTTTATTGCCTTTAAAATGACGTCAACCGCCTCATGGTTAGACTGCAGGTTTGGGGCAAAACCTCCTTCGTCTCCGACGGCGGTCTCAAGCCCCATCTCTTTAAGGATTGTTTTAAGATTATGAAATACCTCAGCTCCTGCCCTTAATGCCTCTGAAAAAGTGGCCAACCCGCCCGGCATTATCATAAATTCTTGTAAGTCAACATTGTTATCCGCGTGTGAACCGCCGTTTATGATATTCATCATAGGAGCAGGCAGTATATGCGCGTCAGCTCCGCCTAAGTATTCATAAAGCTCCAGATGCCTTGATATCGCGGCTGCTTTTGCCACAGCGAGTGAAACGCCTAAAACAGCATTTGCGCCAAGACGGGATTTGTTATCCGTGCCGTCAAGCGATATAAGCTTATCGTCTATTACCCTCTGGTCAAAAGGCTTCATGCCTTTTAACGCGGGCGCTATGATATCGTTTACATTCGATACGGCTTTAGTTACGCCCTTACCGAGATATTTGTTGTTGTCCCTGTCTCTTAACTCTATCGCCTCGTGTTCACCGGTTGAGGCGCCGCTTGGCACGGCAGCCCTTCCCATGGAGCTGTCCTCTAAAACACAATCCACCTCGATAGTGGGATTGCCTCTTGAGTCGAGTATCTGCCTTGCCCTTATAAATTTTACTCCTGTGTTCATTGTTTTCCTTTTTAAAAACATGGGATTAATCTGTTTTTCGTGATTAATTAAGGTTGAAAAAGAATTATACGTTATAGGCGGATATATGTCAAGGGATAAAAATACTTTAAAGAGCGCTTCGGTGTTCGGTTTTAGGTTTTCGGTGTTAGATTATCAATAGAAACTTGACTGAGCTTAATCGGAGATGAGTTGCTTGCAAGAGCCTTCTATGGCCTTCAGCCTTTTTGCCGAAGGTGATTCGAAATACACCCTCACTATAGGTTCTGTGCCCGAAGGCCTGAAGAGCACCCGGCTGCCGTCTTCCAATGAAAAACCACAGCCGTCTTTTGTATCTTTTTTCAATACCCTTAAGCTGCCTATCTTCTTTATACTGCCTGATAAGAGCTTTTTCATAAGCTCTCTTTTTTTATCATTGGAAATATCCAAGTCTATTCTATCGGAATAGAGCTTACCGTATCTCTTATAGATAATGTCTAATATCTTCTTTAACGGCTTCTTTTCTTTCGCTACCATCTCCGCTATGAGAAGGGAGGCGACTATGCCGTCTTTTTCCGGCACATGGCCTGAAAGGGATAAGCCTCCTGACTCCTCTCCCGCTATAATACACCTGCCGCTTAATATAGCTTCTACAAAATATTTAAATCCGACCGGCGTCTCTATTACATCTATATTATGCGGCTTTGCGATAAGGTCCATCATGCGGGTGGTTGCCACCGTTCTTGCCGCGAAGCTTGCCTTCTTATGTTTTCTGCTTTTTAACAAATGGTAAAACAGAAGCGTTATCACCTGATTCGGCGTTATGTATGTCCCGCCGGCATCGATTATTCCGAACCTGTCGGCATCGCCGTCAGTGGCAAGGCCGAGGTTAAGCCTGCTTTTCTTAACAGCGGATATAAGCTCTTTAATGTTTTCAGGCGCCGGCTCAGGCCGTTTGTTGCCAAAAGTAGGATTTAAATAATTATGCAAGACCAGCCTTTTGCAGCCCTGCTTATCCAGTATGTAATCGAGATACCCCCTTGCGGTTCCGTACAAACAATCACAGGCTATCTTAAGCTTTGATTTTTTAATAGCCTTCAAGTCAACTATTTTCGCCACCTGCTTAAGATATTCCGGTTTAGGGTTAAATACCTTAATAAGTTTATCATTCGGCTTATATACTCTTTTATTCTTCTTTTTCTGAAGCCTTGCTATATTACGCTCTATAGCCCCTGTTATATCAGGTGTGGCAGGCCCTCCTGTATGCGCAGAAAACTTTATCCCGTTGTAATGCGGGGGATTATGGCTTGCCGTGAAATTTATGCCGCCTGCGCAGCGTTTTTTTATTATATGATAGGCTATGACGGGTGTGGGCGTATCTCGGTCGCATAAAAATACCCTTATCCCGTTGGCCGAAAGGACACTGGCGGCTTCTTTAGCGAATTCATCTGATAAGAATCGGGTATCATAGCCTATTATTATTCGGTTTTCGGTTTTCAGTTTTCGGTGCCTGCCCGGTTGCTCCGAAGGAGCTTTACGGGGTTCGGCATTAAGGTAGTCTGCTATGGCCTGCACAACAAGTCTTACATTGTCAAATGTGAAATCCTCGCTTATAATCGCTCGCCAGCCTGATGTCCCGAATTTTATCTTTGCCACTTTTTAAAACCCTCTCTTTAGTACTTGAGGGGTGTGCATAATTCATAATGTGTCATTGCGAGGAGCGACAGCGACGAAGCAATCCCTTCCTTAAGATTGCTTCGCTGACTTTTGTTTGCTCGCAATGACGAGGGAATTATGCACACCCTTTAAGCAATCTCGACCTTTCTTCCTGTAACCTTAAGCCTGCCTTCAACAAATAATCTTACAGCCTCAGGATATAGCCTGTGCTCTACGCTGTGTATCTTCTGCTCGAGTGTCTCTTTTGTATCTGATTTTTCTATCTTTACTGGCTCCTGCAGTATCACAGGGCCTGAGTCCATCTCTTCATTTACAAAGTGCGCTGTAACACCCGTTACTTTTACACCATAATCAACAGCGTCTTCTATCGCGTGAGTCCCCTTAAAAGACGGTAAAAGCGCGGGGTGGATATTGATTATCCTGTTTTTATATTTTTCGATAAATGAGTCCAGAAGAAGCCTCATGTATCCGGCAAGGCATACAAGCTCTATATTCTCTTTCTCAAGTTCCTCTATAATCCGCGCCTCAAAATCCCTCTTGCAGGAAAAATCATCTATGTCCAAAAGAAGCGTTTTAATGCCTTCCTTCTCTGCCCTCTGCAGGGCATAAGCGTGCGGGCTATCGCATACCATAAGCGTTATCCTCGCGTCAAATAGCCCTTTTTTAGAGGCGTCAACAAGCGCCTGAAAATTTGTACCGTTTCCTGAGCA
>CAZBMI010000134.1:0-4243 GCA_964492885.1 uncultured Planctomycetia bacterium
ATTTCAATCTTCATTTTTTACTCTCCTTTTTAATCGCATATACTTTTATGCTCGCGACAGAACTTTCTAATTTTTTAATATCTGTGTTTTTTAATCGCGCTTTTCCTATAATTGCCTGAATTATCGCGTCATTAGCCATGGCCTCTATCGGATATATGTCCTGGCTAATGATCTTTATATCTTTAAAGCCTGCCCTTTTTATAAAATCGACATACTTATCTTTCATCGAAGCTCCTGCAAGGCATCCTATATATGCTTCTATCGATTCTTTAATAGCCCGTGGGAGTTCTTTTAATAACACAAGGTCAGAGACCATAAGCCTTCCTTCGTGTTTTAGTACCCTATACGCTTCATTAAACATAGCCTGTTTATCAGGTGAAAGATTAATAACACAGTTTGATATAACTATATCAATTGATCCTGTATCTACCGGGAGCTTTTCAATTTCACCAAGCCTAAAATCAACCTTTGTATAGTTTCCTTTTATTGCGTTCTCTTTAGCCCTCTTTATCATATCCGGCGTCATATCCACGCCGATAACCTGTCCGCTACTCCCGACTTTCTTTGCCGCTAAAAACGCGTCGAAACCGGCGCCGGAACCCAGATCAAGAACTGTTTCACCTTTTTTAAAGGAGGCTAACGCAACAGGATTTCCGCATCCAAGACCAAGATTCGAACCTTCGGGAGCATTATTTAATTCTTTATCAGTGTAACCGACTCTCTTGCTAATAGTCTTCGCATTACCCGATCCACAGCAACCGGATCCAGGACAGCATGAGGCGCCTTTTTGCGCGATATTAGCATAACCTTCTTTTACGCGCTTCTTTATTTTATCTTTTTTCATTTTATCTACTTGTCTTATCTAACAAGATAACCGAATAATATTCCACTAATAGTAGCCATTACCACGACTAAGCTTACATATACAATTGTTTTTTTCGTTCCGATAACTCCGCGGATAACAAGCATGTTAGGCAAACTCAGGGCGGGTCCGGCTAAAAGCAATGCTAATGCAGGCCCTTTTCCCATGCCTGCGCCAATCAGGCCCTGTAAAATAGGGACTTCGGTAAGCGTTGCAAAATACATGAATGCGCCAACTATAGATGCAAAGAAATTTGAAAGCAAGGAATTGCCTCCAACAGCCTTTTCAATAATCCATGAGGGAATCAAACCTTCATGACCGGGACGGCCAAGAAACAGCCCGGCTACCAGAACCCCTGCAAGCAATAACGGCATAATTTGTTTGGCAAACGCCCAGGAGGCACTAGCCCAATTTTTTAGCTCCTGCTTCTTAAACCATGCTACAAGCATTGCGATTAATAAAACAAGAAACGCGGAAGTAATTATCCATTTAAAATTAAAGATTGCGGCCCAAAGCCCTGTATCGCCAGACTGAGGCTTTCCCCAGTTAGCAAAAACAAGGATTCCTGCCATAGAAATAAAATAAACCGCGTTTTTCCATAATGGCCTGGTCTCTTCCGTTTCTCCCAGCTGAAGATCGCCATTAGCCTGCCGCTCTCTTTCTTCCTTTAGAAATATTAGATGCATTAAGAAGCCCACTATAACGCTAAAGAAAATAGCGCCTATCGCCCTGGCAAGGCCTAACTCCCACCCTAATATACGGGCGGTCATGATAATAGCCAATACGTTTATGGCAGGGCCCGAATAAAGAAACGCTGTGGCAGGGCCTAAACCTGCCCCCCTTTTATATATCCCTGAAAATAGCGGTAAAACGGTGCATGAACAAACAGCGAGTATCGTTCCGGAAACAGACGCCACGCTATATGCAAGAAACTTGTTCGCTTTTGCCCCAAAATATTTAATTACAGATGCCTGGCTTACAAATACTGAGACGCCTCCAGCGATAAAGAATGCCGGTACAAGACAAAGCAGCACGTGTTTTCTCGCGTACCACCTGACCAAAGCCAGCGCCTCAAAAACAGGATTCCTGAAAGGTAATAGCTCTACCGGAAGGTAAAAGCACGCTAAAAACGCTGCTGTCATTATTAGTAATTTTTTTCGCTCATTCATGCTATTTTACGCAACAGAGTTTTACTCTGTCGGCTTTCTTTAGTTTAAGAATATCCTTTTTTACAGTATCATCATTTTTCAGCCATTTTTTCATTGTATATAAAATATCGCTGGCATATCTATTCTTCGACTTAAGGATATAATTTGTCCAGAAACTATCCTGCTCCGCTTCGATAAGGCCGGCTTTCTTTAATTTCCTTAAATGGCGTGAGACGCTTGGCTGTGTTATCCCTAAGACAAAAGCTATCTCACAGACACAGAGCTTCTTCTTTTCCAATAGTTTTAATATCCTGATCCTGTTTTTATCGGAACAGGCCTTTAATGCAGTCTCGAGATCCTTCATAATAACTCCTCTATTTATATAGCAGTTTGGCTATATAATATCATAAGCGATATATCTGTGTCAATATCTTTCGTTTATTGGGGATAAAGAGATAAGGTTATTCGGAAGACCGGGCTAATTGCTTCAGTTTTGTTTTATTCTTGGATATGAGAGCTAATTTCTTCTGACGGGGCCATTTCTTGATCTGGGCTTCTCTTTTTTGGGCTTCTGAGCGATTTGGGAAGAGTTCTTTATGGACGCGTTTTACAGGAAGGCGGCCTCTCGTGCATCCGCCGCCTTTCCTGGCATTATGCTCCTTTACACGCCGATCTATGTCGGTGGTACTGCCGGTGTATAATAGGCCATCGGCGCATTTTAATATGTAAACATACCACATGGTTTCCCCGTCCCTGCTCCTCGACGCAGCCGCTTTGCGGCCCTGCTCGGGGCCAAATTTAGCAAAAAGAAAAACCTCCATCATTACAACATGAGAGAGGTTTTTTCGCACCTAATTTTTTGCTTCTCTTCTCCAAAGAGCAACGAACTATTGACATAATTACACCTAATACGATTCACGATTACAAGAAATCATTGTTGTAGAACTTGAGACTAGTTAGATTCCTCGCTATATATGTCTTAAGCGAGAAAAAGGATTTTAAAAGGTACCGCTCTTGTTGTATCCGCTTTTTTGGGGGTAGATCATAACTGCCTACTTCGCCGCTACTGTTTTAACTTTGCCATTTTCCCAAACCGCAAGTGGGCGCCCGTCTTTTTTGTGCTGAGCGACAACTTTTTTGACCGCTTTTTTCATGGCAGTTTCTGCTTTATCAAGTATCGTCATACGTTTTTTCATAATTGCACTCTAATTTTCTTGGTAATCCCCTCAAATAACCCCTGATCAATCACATCTATATAAGCATTTTGTTTTTTTGCAATAATCCTTGGTTTAGATTCAGCATTGTTAAATAAAATCCATTTATCCGATAATAATCGATATTGTTTAAAGAATTTTTCTGTGCTGCGTTCAAATCTACGTTTTATATCCTGAACTGGCACATTATGTCCACCTTGAGCAACTCGGTCTTTAATACGAGCAACTGCAAGCTGTATACTAGGAATCCATAAAAAGAAAATATGGATCTTATATCCTTTTTCTTTCAACATTCTAAAATATTTGAGATAAGTTACGCCTGACATAGTCGTTTCAAAACCAAAATCAACACCGTTCGATGAATACTCTTTTATTTGTTCTAAAACCAGTTTGCCGGATTTAATAGCAACTTGCTGGGGAGAAAAAGGCGATAAACCAGACGCAATAAGATCCGCATTAATAAATCGATCGCATTTGGCATATTCAGGTAAAAACGTGCTCGCAAATGTGGTTTTCCCCGAACCATTGGGGCCGGCGATTATATAAACATTTTTACTTTTCATATCTTTCTTAAATCAAAAACTCCACAAACCGATTAAATTGGAAACACCTATCAAAAAAACAAAATCATACATATAATCGTCAAGGTGTATCGCCGACGCGGACGCGAAACAGCTATTAGCCTGTGCTATCCATTGCCCAGTTTACCCCAAAAAACGGACCCAGTCTACAAAAATATTGTAGCCATGGTAGTTAATGCCAATGAATACCCGGAACAAAACCCTCAAAGAACATGCACCTCAGCAGGTAATGGCTTCGGTGTCACCCGGGCCCGCGTCAAGCGCTTCTTCGGAAAAACCCCGCTAAAAGTGAAAAGACGCCGGAGCGAGATAAATCAACTATTGCGCAGAAATACTTACTTAGAATTTTTATGCCGATATTTTATAACTCTAACCTTTTCCATGGTAATTAAACCTTCCTGTACAGTCTCATCAAGAAAAGGCAGGAGTATCTGGATA
>CAZBMI010000135.1:0-4212 GCA_964492885.1 uncultured Planctomycetia bacterium
GAGTTTGAGCTCTTATTTACCATGCCCTTAAAAAGAAGAAAAGCCCTGCCTGAGGGATTTTATGCCGCAGGTGAGATAGTTGCAGGTTCCTCAGGAATAACTTATGTAGATAATTCCGGCAATAGAGAGAGGCTAACGCCTTCCGGTTATAGGCATTTTTAAGTGAAGGATTTTCTGATATCAAACAGCCCTGAAGAGACAAAAATTCTGGGTGAGAAGCTGGCAAGGCTCCTTAAGCCCGGAGATAACCTTGCTTTAACAGGTAATCTGGGCTCGGGAAAGACAACTTTTACAAAAGGCCTGGCCATGGGCATGAATGTCAAAAAGCCCGAATACGTGAATTCACCTTCTTTTGTCCTTATGAGAGAGTACAAAGGAAGTATAAGCCTTTACCATTTTGACCTGTATAGATTAGATGATTTGATGGATGTAGAGTATATCGGTATTCACGAGTATCTTAACGGAGACGGGGTCGTGGTTATAGAATGGGCTGATAAGATGAAAAATCTCCTGCCTGTTGAATACCTTGAGGTATATATAAACATAAAAGATAAAGAAAAGAGGCTTTTAAAAATAAGACCGCATGGCAAAAGATACGATAATATTGTCAATAGATACCTCAAGCCTTAAATTAAGCATAGCGCTTTTAAAAGGACGCGAGCTTATGGGAAGGTTTTCATCAAGCAGGCCTAACAGCCAGTCCTCCGGCATGCTGGATGAGATAGACAGGCTGCTTTCAAGGCATTCATGCGCCATAGATGATATAGGGGCATTTTCTGTCGGCCTTGGGCCGGGCTCATTTACGGGTTTACGCATAGGCATAACCATGATGAGGGCAATGGCATTGGCCCTTAAAAAGAGCATAGTAGGCGTTCCCAGCATAGACGCGACAGCAGCAGGATGCGCGGGAAATCATAAGGACATATGCGTTATTATAGACGCAAAACAGTCCAAGGTATACGCGCGTTTGTATAGACAGCATAAGGCAGGCTATAGGCCCGCAAGCAGGATATTACTTATTAGTATTGATAAGCTTATCGCGAGGATAAGAAAGCCCACGCTCTTTACGGGTGACGGCTTATCTACTTATAAGGAAGCCATATTAAAGTCAAAGATCCCGGGGCTGTCTTTTGCGCCTGAAGAAAAGTGGTATCCTGACGCGGCAGTTATAGGAAGCCTGGGTTTTGACAAGACGTTAAAAGGGGAGAAGGATAACGTATTTACGCTTTCTCCTCTTTATATATACCCTAAAGAGTGCTCAATAAAGAAGCGCAAAAAGCCATGACTTATGAAAAGCCGATATAAACATAATACAAAATACAACCAGACCCATTACCGGCCTACATGGATAGAAGTAGACCTTAATGCCATAAGGAATAATTTTCTGCAGATAAAAAAGCGCGTAGAAAAGGATACCTCAATACTCGTGCCCGTAAAAGCAAATGCCTATGGCCATGGAATGCTCGAGGTATGCGATGCGCTGGTAAACTCAGGCGTAGATTATATAGGTGTAGGCACTGTTGATGAAGCGCTTTTTTTAAGGAGAAACGGGTTTAACAGGATACCGGTTTTGATGCTGGCAGCGGTACTGCCCGGCGCGGCAAAGCCTGTTATAGAGAATAATATAACCCAGACAATAGGCAATATGGAGTCAGCTTTAGCGTTTAATAAGCAGGCCAGGAGCATGGGGAAAAAAGCCAAAATTCATATAAAGATAGATGTGGGCATGGGCAGGATAGGGATATGGCACAAAGGGGCTGTAAAACTTATAAGCAAACTCAGCAGATTAAGGCATATAGAGATAGAGGGCATATTCAGCCATTTTCCGAACGCTGATGAAGACAGGCTTCTTACGCACAGGCAGATAGAGGATTTCTTATCACTGCTTAAGGAGACAGAAGAGGCGGGAATCAGCATAAGGTACAGGCATATGGCAAACAGCATGGCTGTTATTGATTACAAGCTATCGCATATGAACCTTATAAGGCCGGGGCTTATGGTTTACGGGATAGCTCCCAGGCGCGGCGCATTTGATAAAAAGGTCAGTCTCAAGCCCGCCCTGTCATTAAAAAGCAGAATTGTCTTTATAAAGGATGTCCCGCCCGGAAGAAAGATAAGTTACGGTGGCACGCATACGACTACATCCCATACCAAAATAGCTACGATTCCCATAGGTTATGGAGACGGGTTAAACAGAATGCTTTCTAACAAAGGTAAGGTCCTTATAAAAGGGGAAAAGGCGCCTATAGCCGGAGCAGTCTGCATGGACCAGATAATGGTGGACGTAGGGCATTTAAAAAATCCAAAGATAGGCGATGAAGTTGTAATAATTGGCTCTCAAAAAAGCTCTTCCATAAAAGCAGAAGATATCGCTGAAATTTGTAATACCATACCATACGAAGTACTCTGCTGGTTTGACAAGAGAGTACCCGCAAAATACACTCCTTAAAAAAATAATCGTTTTTTACAAAAAAGAGCTATAAAGAGATTTAAAGAGCTTTATAGAGATTTAATGAGTTATATACCAAAAATCTCTATAATTTACCCTTGACGCATATAACCAAATACTATATACTCCCTTCATAATGTATCAAGGTATATCAAATACTATTAACAACGGGAATATTAAATTCAATCGGGAGCAATGGTGAAAGCTGAAAAATACTATTCAGCAAATGAAGTCGCAAGGCTCTTAGGCATATCAAAACAGACTTTGGTAAGATATGAGTCTAAGGGTATATTCCCGCGCGCAAGGCGCAACAAAGTCAACAAGTGGCGCGAATATACTATAAGCGAGATAAACCATTTAAGAAAGATAATAGGCAGGACAGGATAATGTCAAAAAAGTCGGTAGGTATATATATATCTCAAAAGAGCGTGGATATCATCGAGCTTAGCGGTTCGAAAAAATCGCCTGTAGTCTTGAACTTTGTACGCCAGGATATAACTCCGGGGCCTGCTCAGGATACCCCGGATACGGCTGAAGGAAAAGCTCAGGCGAAAGATAACGTAACAGCTGCCATAGAGGAGGGCTTTAAGAAACTGGGCTCAAGGCCTCAGAGCGTTCAGACGGTTCTTGCCTCCAGCGATGTTATGATACGCTATTTTGAGATGCCCGCGCTGCCTAAGTCGGAGCAGCATCAAGCTATAAAATTCGAAGCGAAAAAATACATACCTTTTAAGATAAGCGATATAACCAGCGACTACAAGGTTTTCGCGTCTGCCAGGGACAAGAAGAGCATGGATGTATTTTTTATCGCCGCGACAAATAACCAGATAAATTCGTGCATGTCGAAGTTTCAGGCTGTGGAAGCTGTTGTAGCAGGCATAGACGTAATGCCCTTTTCGCTTTGGCGTATGGCCCTGCTAAACAAGAAGGTCGAGGCAAAGGAGACCGCGGCCATATTTTACATCGATAATGACAGGGAGAGCGCGTCAATACATATTATGGAAAAAGGCGCGCCGTTTATGAGCCGTGAGCTAAAACTGAATAATGATGATAAAGAGGCCGCGTTTGAAAAGGCCGCAAGCGAGCTGACGGTATCTCTGGATTATTATAAGAGGCAGAGGCCTGATTCAGAACTGTCGAAGATAATTATCTGCGGTGAAGACTTCTTGCCGGGCATGGATTCTTATATAACTGACGAGTTAAAGGTAGTAACAGAATCCTTATATGTTTTTGATAAAGCAAAACAGGCGGACAAATTGCCGCCTTCGGCCATAGCGGCTTTTGGCTGCGCGCTTGAGGGCCTAGGCAGGTCAAACTACAGCGTAAATCTTTCACCGTTAAGCAGCGCTATAAAGCATAAAAAGACCTATAATATCATAGCGATAGAATCGATAGCGGCAGCAGCTCTTATTATAGCTGTTTATCTGACAAACAGCCTTATGACATCCAGTATAGCAAAGGTGCTTAGAGAGGTAAAGAGAAAAGGCAAATCATGCCCCAGCGTTACCGCGAATTTAAGTTTAACGGCTCTTGAGGCCCGTAAAGAGAAGATACTTAAGAACATCGGTTTTTTAAGGTTTATGCTTGAAAAGAGAATTTCGTGGTCAATAAAGCTTTCCAGGATAGCCGATGACTTGTCTGTCAACCGCGCAAAGGCCACGGAAGGCATATGGATAAATAAATTAATAATAAAGGATAATGTTGTTAAAGGCGATTCCTCATACCCGGAGAAAATCAACAGGGACCTTTTTATCTCGGGAAGC
>CAZBMI010000136.1:0-4162 GCA_964492885.1 uncultured Planctomycetia bacterium
AATATCGCCCTTATATATCCACACCTTGACTCCTATGCAACCGTAAGTAGTATGTGCCTCTGCAAAGCCGTAATCTATGTTTGCCCTGAAGGTCTGCAGCGGTATGCTGCCGCGCCTGTAACTTTCTGTTCTCGCGATCTCAGCGCCTCCGCACCTGCCTGCGCACTGCATCCTCACGCCGCCGGCTCCGCTCTCCATTGCCTGCTGTAATGCCCTTTTCATGGCGCGCCTGAAAGCTATCCTCTTCTCGAGCTGATAAGCGATATTTTCTGCGCCAAGCTTTGCCACTCTATAGGCTTTCTTTATCTCTTTAATATCTATATATATCTCCTTGTCCGTCATCTTATTCAGGTCTTCCCTTAACCTGTCAATATCCGCTCCTTTTCTTCCTATTATGATTCCCGGTCTTGCCGAGGAGATAATAACACGTATCCGCTGGCTGGCTCTCTCTAACTCTATATTTGATATGGCAGCAGTCGCGAATGTCTTGTATATGTGCTTCTTTATATTCATGTCCTCCAGAAGCAGTGCTGAAAAATCCCTCTTTTTGGCGAACCATCTTGACCGCCATGTATTTATAAAACCGACTCTTAAACCGTACGGGTGTGATTTATGCCCCACTTTTTACTCCTTATTATTGCTCTTTTTTGGCTTTGCCTGTTTCTTTGATTTTGCTTTCTCTGTTGTTTTTTTCTCTTTTACAGCAGGCTTCTTTACCTTTTTAGTTTTGCTTGGTTTCGGCTTATCCTTCTTTCCTGTATCTTTAACTGTTCTTGAAAGCTTAGCATCAAGCTCAATAGTTATATGGGATGTAGGCTTTCTCAGCACGCTCGCCCTGCCAAGAGCCTCTGCCCTCATCCTCTTTATCTGAGGCCCTTTGTCAGCATATATATCTGATATGTACAGGTCTTCCTGCTGTATATTGGGAAGCCTCTTCGCGTTGGCTATTGCGGAATTCAACAATTTGCCCAGTAAGCGTGCGGCCCTCTTGTTCTGTGTGTTCAGTATACCGATGGCCTCATCTACAGACTTGTTCTTGATAAGGCTTATAACGCATCTTGTCTTCCTCGGTGAAATTCTCAAGTATTTAGCAGCAGCCTTTGATATCATCTTATAAAATCCCTCTATTTAAGCGCGGTCGTCTTGTCAGTATGGGAACCGTGCTTCCTGAACATCCTTGTATGCGCGAACTCTCCCAGCTTATGGCCGACCATATTCTCCGTAATAAAGACCGAAACGAAACTTTTTCCATTGTGTATTGAGAAGGTAAGGCCGATAAACTCAGGAAGTATAGTTGACCTGCGCGACCACGTCTTTATCGGTTTTCGGTCTCCCGACCTCTTTATCTTGTCGACTTTCTCTAACAATCTAGGGTCGGCATATGGCCCTTTTTTAAGTGATCTTCCCAATTTTATTACTCCTTTTTACTTTTTCTGCGCTTTGCGATAAACTTATTTGAACTCTTCTTCATCTTTCTGGTCTTGTAACCTTTGGTAGGCTTGCCCCACGGTGTAGAGGGGTGCCTGCCTCCGGAGGATTTTCCTTCGCCGCCTCCGTGCGGATGATCAACAGGATTCTTCGCGACACCTCTTACCCTGGGCCTCCTGCCAAGCCATCTCCTTCTGCCGGCCTTTCCGTAAGATATGCCTTCATGCTGAATGTTCCCTATCTGGCCGATTGTGGCATAACACTCAAGGTCAATAAGCCGTATCTCGGTTGAAGGAAGCCTTAAATGGGCGTACTTTCCGTCTTTTGCCATTATCTGCGCGGAAGAACCTGCGCTGCGCACGATGGAACCGCCTCTTCCCTTTACCAGTTCTATGTTATGTATCTGCGTGCTCGGAGGAATCCTTTTCAGCGATGTCGCGTTTCCGGTCCTTATATCAGCTGTCTCGCCCGATACGACCTTGTCGCCAAGCTTTAGGCCTGCGGGAGCTATGATATACCTCTTCTCTCCGTCTTCATACTCGAGCAGGACGATGCGCGCTGAACGGTTAGGGTCGTACTCGATTGAGACTACTTTTGCCGGGATATCATATTTATCTCTCTTGAAATCTATTATGCGCAGGCGCCTTTTGTGCCCGCCGCCTCTATAGCGCACGGTCACTCTTCCCATAGAATTTCTGCCGCCCTTGCCCCTTAAGGATACTGTCAACGGTTTATACGGCTTCTTTGTGGTTATTTCATCAAAAGATGCCACCGTGGTCCATCTCTGGCCGGGTGTTATGGGTTTTTTCTTTTTCAATCTCATTTTAATCTTTCCGGTTTATGAAGATACCATATCTATCGACTCACCGCTCTTTAAAGTAACCATAGCCTTTTTCCAGGGTGATGTTTTGCCGAGTTTATACCTGACACGCTTTGGCTTTGGCTTAACGCCCAGCGTGTTTACGCCTGTAACATGAACCTTATATATCTCTTCAACAGCTTTCTTTATCTGTATCTTGTTGGATTTCTTGCTAACCCAGAACATGTATTTGTTCTCAGCCGCCAGGAACGTCCCTTTTTCTGTCCTTAAAATGCTCTTTATAATATCATGTGGGCTCTGATACATCTTCTCATACCGCCTTTGCTTTAGGTGCGCTCTTTTCCCGCTTTTTTGAGACCACGCCTGATAAACGTTTTTCTATAACCGTGAGCGCTTCTTTTTCAAGCAGAACCTTATCACTTACCAGGATCTGGTATGCGTTTATATCTTCTGCCCTTACGCAATCAACATTGCTTATATTTTTTGCCGCCCTTACCATGTTGGCGTTGGTCTTGCCGGAGATAATAACAACCTTATCATTAGAAAGTTTTAAATCCTTAAGTATGGTTGAAATGCCCTTTGTCTTGTGAGAATCGAGCTTGAACTCGTCTATTACAGTAATACTTTCTTCGTTGAGCTTTGCGTTTAAAGAGCAGGTAAGCGCCTGTCTTCTTATATTCTTTGGAACCTTATAATACCAGTCTTTTGCCTTGGGTCCAAACACTACCCCGCCGCTTCTCCATAAAGGCGAGCGTATACTGCCTGCGCGGGCTCTTCCTGTACCTTTCTGCCTCCAGGGCTTCTTTCCGCCTCCGCGCACTTCACTTCTGTCTTTTACCTTTGCGAAAGACTTTCTCTGGTTGGCGAGATACATTGTTACAACTTGCTGTAATAAAGCCTTGTTAACCTTGCCATTGAAGAGCTTATCGTTCAATTCAAGGTTATCAACCTTTTTGCCCTTACTGTCTTTTATCACGATTTTTGCCATATGTTACCTACTTTTTCATGCTCTTCTTGCTCTGTTTGAGCGGATTTACCTTCTTAGGTGCTGCTTCTGCCTTAGGTTTAGGCACTTTCTTGGGCTTCACTGACTTTCGTATGACAAGATAGCTGTTCTTTGCGCCCGGAACAGCGCCTTTAACCAGTAAAAGACTCTTCTCCTTATCAGATTCCACTACCTCAAGACCCTTTACTGTAAACTTTCTGCTGCCCATATGTCCCGCCAGGTTTTTGCCTTTAAGAACGCGCGGCGGGTCAGTAACACCGATAGAGCCGGGTGCCCTGTGAGACATGGAACCATGTGACATGGGGCCGCGTTTCCAGTTCCAGCGTTTTACTCCACCCTGAAATCCTTTTCCTATGGTAGTTGATGTAATGTCAACATATTCACCCGGAGCAAACATCTCTACGGTTATGCTGTCTAAGGGCTTGGCATCTTCCGGGGAATCTATGCCCACCTCTCTGATAAATGACAAAGGCTCTGTTTTGAGCTTCTTAAACCTTCCCATCTGCGGCTTGTTGGTGCTCTTCTGCCTCTTCTTTCCAAAACCTATCTGCGCGCAGATATAACCGTCTTTCTTCTCAGACTTAACCTGCAAAACCGTGCAAGGGCCTGCCTCAATTGCGGTAACGGGTATAGCGTCGCCATTCGCATTGAAAATTTGTGTCATTCCTAATTTTTTTCCTAAAATACCTTTAATCATTTGTTATGTCCGTGTGTTATATTTTTCTATGTCATTCTGAGCGCTAGCGAAGAATCTAAACACTTAAGATCCTTCGCAACCTTTGGTTGCTCAGGATAAATTCGCACTTATAAGTTATGTCGCTTTCGCTCCATAACTTATGTGCCGATTAACTTCCTATGTCATTCTGAGCGCTAGCGAAGAATCTAAACACTTAAGATCCTTCGCAACC
>CAZBMI010000137.1:0-4132 GCA_964492885.1 uncultured Planctomycetia bacterium
GGTTCGGCCTTGCCGTATTGGTATCAATACTGTTTGTGGTTTTCGGATACGAGAGGTGGCTCCATTATAGTTATGTTATATTCGGCATAAACATATTTCTGCTTATCCTTGTCTTATTATCCGGGCATACCCACTTAGGCGCCAGGAGATGGTTGAGCCTGGGGCTTTTCAGCCTGCAGCCTTCGGAGTTTTGCAAGATAAGTTTCATATTGGCGTTTACGAAATTCATAAGCGATAATAATAACAGGTTAAGCAGTTTTAAGTTTATTATTATTTCTTTGCTCTTTTGCATGGTGCCGGTCTTGCTTATCTTAAAGCAGCCTGATTTAGGTACCGCGCTTGTATTCATACCGATATTCTTTGCCATGCTCTTTGTCGCAGGGGCAAGGATAAAACACCTGCTTCTGCTTATATCCGCCGGGCTTTTATCATCGCCTTTTTTATGGGGCACCCTAAAGGCGTACCAGAAGAAGAGGCTTCTTGTTTTCTTAAACCCCAATATAGACCCGCTGGGCGCGGGATATACTATTATACAGTCAAAGATAGCCGTAGGTTCAGGAGGATTGTTTGGCAAAGGCTGGCTCTCGGGCACGCAGAATAAATTAAACTTTTTGCCTGAGAGACACACGGACTTTATATTCTCAGTAATAGGGGAAGAGTGGGGGCTTGCCGGTTCTGCAATACTCTTAGGGCTCTTTCTCCTGCTTATAAGGCGGCTTCTTTTTATAGCAGGCAGTACAAATGACCAGCGCGGAAATATCCTGATAACAGGTATCGTGGTTCTTATATGGTTTCAGGTATTTGTGAATATCGCAATGACAATAGGCCTTATGCCTGTTGTAGGACTTCCTTTGCCGCTGGTGAGTTACGGCGGCTCTAACCTGCTTACCGTAATGGTCCTTATCGCGCTTGCCATAAGCGTTAATGCTAAGCGAAAAATCTTTTAAAGGGGACGGTCCTAAAGGGTGTCCCCTTTAGGACCGTCCCCTTTCACAGGGTAAATTAATGAAACCGGTTGCATTGACAGAAGAGCTACTCTTAAGTATTAGAAAACCCGCCAGGTATATAGGCAGGGAGCATAACTCTATCACAAAGGACTGGGATAAGGCTGATGTAAAGATATGCCTGTGCTATCCTGACCTTTACGAGATAGGAATGAGTAATTTAGGTATCAAGATACTCTATCATATCTTAAACAAGCGCGAGGATATATTATGCGAGCGCTCTTTTGCTCCATGGCCTGACATGGAAGAGGCCATGATTAAGAATAACCTGTCTCTATTTTCTCTTGAAAACAGGGCGCCGTTATCGGAATTCGATATACTGGGCTTCTCTTTTTCGTATGAATTAACATATACTAATATGCTTACCATGCTTTTTTTGGCAAAGATACCATTTATGCGAAAAGACAGGCAGGGTAAGAATTTCCCGCTTATTATAGCCGGAGGACCCAGCGTTTTTAACCCGGAGCCTTTGGCAGATTTCATGGACCTTTTTCTCATTGGCGACGGCGAAGAAGCTGTAATTGAGATAGCGGATACTTATAAGAGGTTTAAATCCGATAGGAATAGGATGCTAAGAGCTGTTGCGGGTACAGAAGGTGTATATGTGCCGCGCCTGCATGATAAGTCGTCAAAGATACAGAAACGCAGTGTCAGGGATTTAAGGCCGGAAGATTTTCCGACAAAGCCCGTAGTGCCGTATATACAGGTAGTCCATGACCGCATAGCGGTTGAAGTAATGCGAGGTTGTCCTAACCAGTGTTATTTTTGCCAGGCAAGGAATATATACAGCCCTGTGCGCGTAAGAGACAGACAGGAGGCGCTTAATATAGCTGTCGAGTCATATAAGAATACGGGGCTTGATGAGGTGTCGCTTTTGTCGCTTTCAAGCTCTGATTATCCGGGTATAGACAAGCTTATAAAAGAGCTCACGAATATATTTCTTCCCGCGGGAGTGGGCATATCATTGCCGTCTCTGCGCATAGAGGATTCTACGGAAGAACTGCCGTTTCTTATAAGTCTTGTAAAAAAGAGCTCGCTTACCTTTGCCCCTGAAGCGGGAAGTGAGAGGCTGCTTAATGTAATAAACAAGAACATAGATAGAGAAAAGTTATTTAAGGCCTTAAGGCACGCATATGAGAACGGATGGCGCAGGATAAAACTTTACTTTATGATAGGCCTGCCTTCGGAAAATGAGGAGGATGTAAGCTCTATTATAGATTTCGCGGATTCGGTTGCTTTATACAGGAAAGAATTTTCAAGACACCCGGCAGAGGTTATTGTAAATGTTTCATCTTTTATACCAAAGCCGCACACCCCTTTTGAGCGCGAGAAGATGGCGTGCGCCGATGAGTTAAAGACAAAACAGAACCTGCTCTCGGCAAAGGCAAAAGGCAAGAGGTATCTTAATCTTAAATTCCATGATATCGATACCAGTATTCTCGAGGCATTCTTTGCAAGGGCGGGCAAAAGCGCCGGCGCGATACTTATTAAGGCCTGGGAATCGGGCTGCAGGTTTGACGGCTGGAGCGAGACCTTTAAATCGAAGATATGGTCTGAGATACTTGAGGCTTTTTCCCGTAATCCGGAAGATTATCTCTGCGGGGCTGATAAGGACGACGGCCTGCCATGGTCATTCATAACTTGTCATACGCGGCAAAAAAAGCCTTAGAGGTTTTGTTTAATTGACATTTTTTTTAATATAGTGTAAACTTAAGAATAATTATAATAATAATAATTCAATGCGGGAGAAAATATGGCTAAGAAACATACCGGATTTTTAAGCAGGCTTTCGCTTGTGCCTGCAGGTTTAAGATATAAATTGGTTATAGTCTTTAGTCTTATGTCCATAATACCCCTTATGGTAAGCGTCTACATAGTAACTAATTTTGTCTTTCCGTATGTAGGCATAACAGGTTCTATAAGCCTTATAGTCGGAATCAGTATATTTATAGCTCTTTTAGGGTTCATACTCGCCAAGAACATGATAGAGCCTATCATTGATATCGCTATCGAGGCAAAGCTTATCGCAGGAGGCGATTTTGAGCGTTCAATAAAGGTTGACGAAGAAGGCGAAGCAGGAGAGCTTGCCTCATCGCTTAATCTTATGTCAGACAGGATAAGAGACAACCTAAGGGAGCTTAAGAATTACGGCGAAAAGACAAGAGAATTAAATACGGAGATACACAAAAAGGTCATGGTCCTTTCAGGGCTCCTGCAGATAAGCAACCTGATTTCATCGGGCGCTGATTTAAAAACAGTACTTGATATACTTGCCGAAAAGATATCTGTTTTAGGAGATGAAAATCCCGCGGGCATAATGCTCATAGATAATGATGACGAGAACATGGTGCCGTTTTCCATGATAAATATAGAGGATACCGAGGCCGCGAAACTTCCGCTCAGTTTAAAACACAGCCTGCTTGCACGCCTCAGGATAGAGATGCGCGATATAATAATTGACAGAAACAGCGAAAGCGATGATGAAGAGGATGTGATATCCTTCAGACAGCTTTATAAGGTAAAAAACTGCGTTATCGTGCCTGTTATTGTATGCGGAAAACTCGAAGGCGCCGTCTTCTTAGCCAACAGTGAGGATAATTTCGAATACAGAAAAGACGATATAGACCTTTTGCATATATTCTGTAAACAGACAGCAATCGCCGTGGAAAACGACGCTCTTATAAAAAAGACAGAAGACCTTGAAATAAAAGATGAACTTACACAGCTCTATAACGCGAAATTCATAAGAGAACGCCTTGATGAGGAGATTAAAAGAGGCATGATATATCAGAGGCCCTGTTCATTTATTCTGATTAATGTAGATGATTTTAAGGTATACTGTAAGGCGCACGGCAGGATGGCAGGAGAATCCGCGCTTAAAAAAATAGCAAAACTTATATCATCCGAGCTGAGCCCCGTAGACAGGGCAGGACGTTTCGGTGATAATGAGTTTGCCTTTGTCCTGCCTGAGCGCAACAAAAAAGAGGCCCAGTCTATCGCTGATGAGATAAGGCAGAAGATATCAGAGCTGAATGTTACGCCTAATTCCCGGGAAGAGGCTGAGTTTCTTACAGTGAGCGCAGGCCTTGCCGAGAACCCGATAGACGGCGCCTCAGGTAAAGAACTTA
>CAZBMI010000138.1:0-4125 GCA_964492885.1 uncultured Planctomycetia bacterium
GTATCATTACAGCGATTCCTCGTGCACTAATGTTGTAAAAGTAGAGGAACTCACGATACTCGAATACAATGAAAAGGATATGGTGAAAGAGCAGGTTTATACAGAACGCCTTGATACCGGTAAAGTTATCAGCATGACTCACATCTCCGATATGAAATATGATGAGGAGAACCGTGTTTCAGGCCAGGAGATAGTTGTTTACGGCGGTGAGGCCACCCTCAATAAACAGGCAAAGAGCGTTCAGGCAGGCAGCGGCTGTGTGATAAAGCACGTATCAGTAAGCGACATAAAATATAATAACGAGGATATGGTAATATCGCAGGTAAATACATATAAAGAGCTTAATGGTTCGGGCAATGTCATCTCAATAGAAGAGATAACAGGTATTGAATATGACGGACAGGACAGGGAGCGGTCGCAGACAGTGACCTTAAAGGCTCCTGACGGAGAGATATACCAGAGGCACGAGACCACCAATATACAATATAACAATAATCTTGATTTGGTTTCGGATTATGATGTTGCAACACTTGTCGGTTCCGGCAGCGCGTTTGAGGCTATCTATTATCAGGAATTCCGGAATATAAGATACGACGATTACCTTATGATAGAACACCAGGAGGTGACTACATTCAATAAGTCCGGAGGCCAGGTAAGTAAGGATGTAATCGATATACATTCAAGAAACGAGTATTACCAGGTAAAGAGCCGTACAGAGGTAAAATATAACAAGAACAATAAACTGATTGAGACAAGAGAGATAGAATCTGCTTACGACCCCGCGGTTCCCACAAGAGAGTCCCGGACAGTCACTAAAGTGTATAACAGAAACAATAAGGAGATAAGGACAGTAACTGTTGAGATAAACAGCTGGGATGACGCTACCGGCATGGTAAGCTCCCAGACTACTACTATCAAAGAAGACGGCATGAGATACATAAAAATAATGAGCAATATAAAGCGAAATAAATTCCTGCAGCTTGAATCGTATGATGAGGAAGTAACAGAACAGGCTGAAGGAACCTCAGCAAAGAATGTGACAAAAATACACAGGAGCAACATTACTTACGACAACGGCAGTATATGGGGATATACCGAGGTGATAGAGCCTGTAAGCGGCCCTGCCAAGACCAGCATAAAGACCACTATAACGATGAGCGATATGGCATATTATGTAGAAGGCATAGACGCCAATCTGGAACTTTCAACTTATATGAAAGTCATCCACGAGACAGGCGCCGGCGGTTATGACAAGACAACTACTATTAAGATGCTGAGCACTACTTATAACGAATATAACGAGATTATTGCTTATGATGAAGAGGTCTCTGCTGACGGTGTTATTACAAAAAATACATATTCAGGCGTAACGTATGATGATTATGGCAGGATACTGACATTCGGGATGTCAATTACAAGAAACGGCCACGAATGCCCTGGTGTTGAGAGGCTATCCACGCAATACGAAAAAGGCCGTATAACCGCTTATACGGAAAGGAAGTACGGCATAAGCGGGACCGACATGGCAGGATTCAGCACAGCAGGACAGGTGTTTACATATCAGTGGAGCGGAACATATGCCAATGGAATAGGCCTTTTATCCGGTTATACTACTATAGCTAAGCAAGGCCACGCAAAGCTGGAGACAACCACAAGTGTTACCATAACAGGCCATCATGCCAATGGATGGGCAACATCGGAGTCTCAGGGGCACTGGCGTTATCCGAATGAGGATGACGAGGATAAAGATGAGGATGACGAGCATACGCCTCCGCATGATACAGACGGTGACGGCAGGATATACCAGTCTTCTGCGGCAACCTATAGTTATGATTCTAAAGGCAGGATTGCCCATAGCGCGGTCTCTTATGAACCTGAAGAAGGCTCAAGCGAGCCCGGAGGTACAAGATATACCTCATATGCTTATTCTAACGGGCAGATAACGCAGACGACAACCGAGAGTAAGGAAGGAAAGGATACAGCCAGTACGACTATTGTATATGTTGACGGCAGCTCTTTGACTACAGGTTCAACTTCCGGAGAAGACGTGGATGAGGAGACAGAGACAATAACAACCTCTGAAACTACTTTTTATTCAAAGACCGATGTGCTTGGAACAAAACGCGCAAGCGGCTGGAACACAACATGGGAGGCAGAGGGCACAGCAGAAGAGCCTCTTGATATTACCGTGAAGTTTACAGCTGTGATATTTGAAATGACCTATGAGACATACGATTTAGTTGGATATGAAAACGGTGATTGGGTTCCGCCTGTAATGGGTGAGGATGAAGACGGAAATGAAATAGTAATAGAACCCGGATATTATGAACAGATACCGGTTTATGAATGGGTAATGCATACAGCCAGAGAAACAGTAGCGATAGATTATGAGGAAACCGCTAAATGCAATCTTTATATAGACTGGTGGGCAAATGGCACTGCTTCCGGCTGGAAGACATGGGATATGGACGGCAACCTTACAGGCAAAGGCGAGGATGAGGAGAGCGAGGTTACTAAAAAAGAGTATGATTACAGCGAAATATATAAATGGATAAAAGAGCAGTATGGCAAGGCTATGGCAATAGCTCCTGCGCCAACAAGCGGTCCGCCTGAAGGAGCAAGAAACTGTTCAGACTGGTATCCGGTAGACGAGATATCACAGGAGAATATTCCTGAGTCTGATCAGGAGTATGTCCAGGGCGAGATAGATACCGCAGTTGAATTACTCTTGATTATTGCTATGGCTGATATAGAAGTTATTATAAACGGAATAAATGTAAGTGAGTTCTGCAAGGATTTCAGCCCGGACGCGCCTGAGGCAGCGCGTATCATGATAGATTTTATAACGGTTTTGACTCTCGGCCGCAAGGCAACCGATGCCGAATACGAAGACTGGATGCAGCAGTGGGATGAGGAGCAGAGCAAATCAGACTCTGAGACTACAGGCCATTATCTGGATAAACTGGCTGTGTTTATACGCGATCTGATACTTGACCTGGTTCAGACAGAAAAGTCCTATGCAGAGGATTACTATACGCTCAAGTTGAAACAGCTCTTTTACGGTTACGACTGGAAGACCTTCAGGGTTACGCTCTACGATAAGAAGGATCCCAATGATCCTGACGAGGAGTGGAAGATAAAAGAGATATATGGAATCAGGAAAGACGGCACAGAAGTAGGCGGAGGTTCAGGAAGCGGCTCAGGCTCAGGAGAGCCGGGCGGAGGTTCAGGCAGCGGCTCAGGAGGCGGCGGGACAAACACTATTCCTGATGATGTGCGCGCCAGGCTTCGCGCCGCGGGATTCACCGACAGCATGATAGATGACCTTGCGAAGGCAGGGCTTACTGACGCTGTGCTGGAAGCGCTTGAAGACGGAGGTTTCGGGCTTGATGATATATTGTATCTGCTTAAGAACGGCTTCACTGCCGAAGGCATAATAAATCTTGCTTTATCAGGCTTTACTTATGATGAGCTTATAGCTCTGTATAATGATGCCCAGGCCCAGGGGCTGAGCACGGAGAATCTCATAGCCTTAATCGAGGCAGGCCTTACATCTGATAAATTAAAAGCGCTTAATAAAGCAGGATTTACGCTTAAGAGATTGGCAGAACTTTTTGAATATGGTTTCAGCGCCAAGGCGATAGTCAAACTTGCCGGAGCAGGGTTTACGTATGAGGAACTTGTAGGGTTCTACGAAGATGCCCAATCCAGAGGATTGAGCCTGCCCAACTTTATAGCTTTAATTGAGGCAGGCCTTACAGCTGACATGCTGAATGTCCTTAAAGACGCGGACTTCACTCTTGAGAACATAGTAAAACTATTTGAAGACGGTTTCAGCGCAAAGGCGATAGTCAAGCTTGCCGGAGCAGGGTTTACCTACGAAGAGCTGGTAAAACTGTATAATGATGCCCAATCCAAAGGTTTAGGCTTGACCGATTTCATAGCTTTAATTGAGGCAGGCCTTACAGCTGACATGTTGAAGGCCCTTAAAGCCGCGGACTTCACTCTTGAGAATATAGCTACTCTTTTTGAAAAAGGCTTTAACGCAGAGGCTATTATAAAGCTTGCCTCTTCGGGATTCAAGTTCGCGGATATTAAGGAGCTTGGTGAATCAGCAATAGGCTG
>CAZBMI010000139.1:0-4106 GCA_964492885.1 uncultured Planctomycetia bacterium
AGAATAATAGCTTTATTCGTATATGCGAATATTATATAATTTTCCGGGGCTTTGTCAACTCAAAAAAATAAGAGGCTTACTTTTTTAAAGTAAGCCTCTTATTTTTCAATTCTAGCTTAAAGATTTAAAGCTTTACTACATTTACGGCCTGTTCGCCTTTAGGGCCCTGCTCGATGTCAAACTCGACCTGCTGGCCTTCGTCTAAAGACTTATAACCTTCACCCTGAATTGCGCTATGATGCACAAATACATCATTGCCAGACTCAGGAGTAATAAATCCGTAACCTTTGCTGTTATTGAACCACTTTACTGTTCCTTTTGCCATTACTTACATACCTCCTTCTTCTCAGATTGTAGTAATTGTTCTAGAGCAAGAAAAAACTGCAAGGGTGAAGTTGCTCTTTCCTTGCAGTCTAAGTCATCTACTCCTACTCCTTTTACTTACTACATGAGTAATTTACTATATTTTATGCCGCCTGTCAAGTAAAATTTATTTTCGCGTACAAATATTTTGAACATAACCTGAATATCTGTTGTTATACTTATAATCACGACGGGATGGCCTTATAAGAATTACGTCATACCCCACGACTATTTTCCTTATCTATAATAGAGACTTTTGTAGTTTCTTATCAAAATATTTTTGAATATTTCAGCATATTTTGTTATACCGCGGAGAAACCCCTTAAGCCCCCTGGGATATAAAATAAAGAAAGCCGCATAACCTTCCCAGAATAAATTTATCAGTAAATACGCCCTGCCTAGGGGATGATAAATCATCTTCCTCAAAAATAAAACCAAAATAGGAAATTTTACGGTTATGGAAAAGAGTTTATGTAAATTTTCTGTGGCGTATTTTTCTTTCACGCCATTAAAATTAAAAGGTGAAATCCAAAATGAGTAAACAGCAGATTCATTTAAAAGGCTCTCTCTTTTTGCAAGGTTATAGATTTCCGTACCGGGATACGGCCAGAGCAGCTTTGTATTCGCGTAATCTACTTTACATTCTATATTCAATCTTAATGTCTCTATATCAGCGTGAACAGACCCTTTGGGTATTCCTACCATATTTAAGCCTTCCAAAAATATACCTTCCCTCTTTATTATACCCGCGGCTTTCAGTATTACTCCTTTAGAGACAGAACGCTTTAAAATGTTCTTTCTTAAGTAATCGTCAGCTGTTTCTATGCCCATGGAAACCGTGTAACAACCGGCCCTTTTCAACCTTTTCATAATCTTCTCTCCGACAAGCTCTGCTCTCACATAGCAGAAAAAAGGTATTTTTATTTCCTGCTCATATAAGCTGCAAAATTCATCTACCCACTCAAAAGATGATATGAATAAATCATCTTCAAATTTAATAAACTTTAAATTCTTATCCTGTTTTACTTGTTTCAATTCAGCAATAACATTTTTGGGACTGCGCCTTCTTACCCTGCTAAGCTTATTTTTATATAAAGAGTTATAGGCAGGCTGGCAGCAATAACTGCATTCGTAAGGGCACCCCCTGCTTGTAATAACATGTATCTTGCCATACGCCGGAATGCCGGAAGCTGGAAATAACTTTCTGTCAGGAAATGGTAAACTGTCTAAATCCTGAACAAGCGGCCTTAAAGGGTTTTTAAAAATACGCCCGTTTTCCTTAACCCATAAGTTCCTTATGCCGGATATCGGCTTACCGCAACTCATATTATGGGTAAGTTCCGCCATGGCAAATTCCCCTTCTCCTCTGCATACACAATCTATTGAGTCATTGTTGATTATTTCCGGAGATAGAGTAGGATGCGGCCCGCCAAAAATAGTAAATGTATTAAATTCTTTCTTAATTCTGTTGTTAAAAGAGAGATAAAAATCAAAAAAGAGAGTAGGCACGCTATATGCTAAAATATCAAAAGAGCCATACATTAACTTTTTTTTTACGCTATTATAATCCGCCTGTACATATTCCGCGCAATGACCTTTTTCTTTTAAAAACCCGGATATATACATAAGCCCGAGGTATTCTATGCTTATCTCTTTTACTATAAATAAAATATTCATCTTTCTGTCTTTTTTATCGTTCATCTGTGCAGCTTGTGCTCGCCAGGATTTTACAGTAGCCGTCAAATTTGCCCTTTTCGTAGCTATGCCACCACGCGCTGCTGCATCTTTCGCGAGCCTTTTTAATATCGAGATTATAAGGATTATAGAACATGCAAAACTCTAAAGGCATATAATAACGGCTTGAAAAAAATCCTATTTTTTTAGAAAGCATATTCTGCAGGGAAAGTTTTGCGCCTAAAAAAGTCATCCTGGGAATAATCTTTCCCAGAAAATAGAATTTGGCTCTTGCCGGGTCATTGGGCACCATATCTTCAAATATCTTAATATAGCTTAATATCTTATCAGGAGGCAAAATATCACGTATTTTTTTGCCTGTCCTGGGAATAAATATGCTCTGGTTTACATAACATTGGGACCTGTTGTCGAATATATAGCGCAGTATGTATATCATTTTCTGGAACATGTAGAATTCCTCAAGTGTAAGCAGGCCTTTTGTCCTGATAATAAACTCCTCTGCAAGACCGTCCATGGTAAACTCATGGTTTCTGACAAAACCTAACTTACCTATGTGAGAATAACCTCTTATGCTTAATTCCTTTATAAACCTGTTATTGCGGCAGAATTCCGTAACTTCTTCTATATAATCTTCGTTTAGGCCCCGCGTTACTACGTCTATTATACCGGTACTCATCCGAGCTTTCTTTAAATTTGACAATACCTTTATTTTATCTTTGAGGGCGTTATCCCCCATATCCATCTTTGCATAAACAGACTCATCGCTCAAAGTGCTTATGTTTATATGAACTATATCCGCGCCGCTGCTCCTGAGTCTTCTAACGTAAGAAAAATCCTTGAGTTTTATGCCGTTTGTGAAAAATTCAATGTAATGGCCCGCTTGATGAAAGAGCTTAATTATTTCGAAAATATCTTCCCGCATGCTTGGCTCTCCGCCTAAAATTGATACAATCTTCCTGCCCTTTATTTTTTTGATTGTATCTTCTATCTCTTTCAGAGACGGTTCTCCGTAAATTTTTGACAGGGAATCGGCATAGCATATAGAACAGCTCAAGTTGCATCTGGAAGTCGGGTGAATAGTCAGATTTCTATAACTATTTTCATCAATCGGGTGGCCATTTGGAAAAAGCCTGTTGTAAAGAGAGCTTAATCCTTTATAATACCAGGTGTGTTTTGCAACAACAGCCTTGAATCTTCCATGCTCGGAGCACTCTTTTACCATATAAGCGCGGCCTTCCTCGTCCACTATATCTGCCGGTATGATATTTTTGCAGACAGGGCATATGCTTTCGGTTTTCTCTATAATATTTGGGATATTATTCATGATATATACTTATTTATCAAACTAAGCGCCCTTTTTCGCTTTAATACATGTATTAAGCGAAAACAGATTGGGAAATAATTTATGCAAACCCATGCTTTTTATTACTCCCGCGAGAAAGCTGATTTTACGAAATGGCATCTTAACAAACCTGTCAGGAAACCAGTAGTCTGTTTTCAATATAATAAAATCTGAATTTATCAATAAACGCTTTAGAAGTTTAGGCGGTATAATACGGATATGCTCGCTAATATAGGGAATATTATCCAACAGCCTGTCTTGCGCGGTACAATCATTAAGAAGCCCTGTAAACAGAAAAAATAGCCTGTTTAAAATAAAAGAGGTATTCGGAACCGAACATATTATTATTCCTTTATCCTTCAGGACCCGGTGAATCTCCTTTAGTAAAAACACTGGATCAAATATATGTTCTATGACCTCGGTTAATACGACATAGTCAAAAGTCTTATCCGCAAAAGGAAACTGTTCCTCGATGTTTCCGGCGACACAATCTATGTTATTCCGAGAAGCTTCATGCAGAGCTGACTCAGATAAATCTACCCCTATAACCTTATTATGACTTGCCGCCATCGAGGTGATTGGCGCGCAACCGCAGCCTACATCCAGAATATTATTCCCCTTGCAGTCAATAAAACCCGCCAAAACCCTCTTATGATAGAATAATAAATCATTACTCTTATCATAAAATCTCTGCCTATAACAATCT
>CAZBMI010000140.1:0-4100 GCA_964492885.1 uncultured Planctomycetia bacterium
TCTTTTTATGTATACAAACGGTAAGCCTGCAGGCGTTACAGCAGAGTACCTGGATTTTGTAAAAGGTAAAAAAGGACAGCAGATAGCAGAGGAGCAGGGCTACGTGGGCCTGCAATAATTAAGGGGACGGTCCTAAAGGGGACACCCCTGAGCACGAAAAATGAAAGAATTTTGAATTTTTGTAATAAACGAAATTAATAAGTCGAAAAACAGAGTAGCGATATAGTTAGAAAAATATATTTTAATACAGGATTTTATATTATTAAACAGAGCTTTATCAAAAAAAGAGCAAAAAATGCAAAATTTCGTGCTCAGGGGTGTCCCCTTTAGGACCGTCCCCAGAATACTATGACATTGCTAAGTAAAATAAAAGAGAAGTTTTATAGATGGATTTTTGGCATACTGGCGTTTGCCTCACTGGTGTCTCTTATCGGTATTGTCCTTATCCTCTTTAAAGAAGGCATTCCTATATTTCAGAAGGTGAGCTTCTTTAAATTCATATTCGGAAAAGAGTGGTATCCTACATATGACCCTCCTGATTTCGGCATATTGCCGCTTATTGCGGCCTCTGTATTGGTGACATTCGGGGCTTTACTTGTCTGCGTTCCGTGCGGGGTAGGCAGCGCGCTATATATACATGAAGTCGCAGGCTATAAGCAGAAGGCGTTTTTAAAGCCTACCATTGAAATACTGGCAGGCATACCGTCAATTGTGTATGGTTTTTTCGGCATGGTTATAGTAGCCCCTTTTCTGCAAAGGCTTCTGCATCTGCCCGTGGGCTTGTGTGCTTTTACAGGAAGCCTCATGCTGGGCATAATGGCAACGCCTACTGTTTGCAGCATTACAGAGGATGCCTTAAGCTATGTGCCGAGGAATTTCCGGGAAGCATCTTTAGCACTCGGCGCGAACAGGTGGCAGACCCTTACAAAGGTTGTGGTGCCTGCGGCAGGCTCAGGCATATCAACAGCTATTATACTCGGAATGAGCAGGGCTGTGGGTGAGACCATGACAGTGCTTATGGTAACAGGAGGGGCGGCCATGATACCGCATTCTTTCTTCCAGCCGGTAAGGCCTTTGACATCAACCATAGCGGCAGAGATGGGAGAAGCAGTTACCGGAAGCGCGCACTACCACGCGCTTTTCGCTATAGGCGTTATACTCTTTTGCATAACTCTCTTTTTTAATATATTCGCGGAAGTTATAAGCAGGAGATTCAGGATTAAGCTGGGACTCGGCAGATGAACAGTAAAACTACGCAAAAACTGGGCTTTGTAATTCTTTTTTTATTTACACTTATCACGCTCTTTTTCCTCGGAATTATTATATATTTTATCGCTTCCCGCGGAATAGGCGTAATAAGCTTTGATTTTCTTACGCAGTTTCCAAAAAACGCCATGACAGAAGGCGGTGTCGCGCCCGCTATTGTAGGGACATTATACCTTGTCTGCGGCTCTATAATCTTTGCCCTGCCTTTAGGCGTTGCCTGCGCAGTATATTTGTGTGAATACAGCCCAAAGAGTTATGTTGTGAACATAATCAGGATAAGCATAAATAATTTAGCGGGTGTGCCGTCAGTTGTATTCGGGCTTTTCGGCCTGGCGTTTTTCGTAAAGGTATTGGGTTTTGGGGTATCTATACTCTCAGGCAGTTTGACATTGGGCATAATGGTCCTGCCGAGTATAATATCAGCCTCACAGGAGGCCCTGCTTGCCGTGCCGCAGTCTTATCGTGAAGCCTCATTGGCATTGGGCGCTTCGCACTGGCAGACTATAAGGAAGATAGTGCTTCCAACCGCATTGCCCGGAATCCTTACAGGTGTTATCTTGGGCATAGGAAGGGTTGCCGGCGAGACAGCACCGATTATATTTACAGCAGCGACATTCTATACAAGATTCTATCCTAAGTCTATATTTTCAGAGGTCATGGCGCTTCCTTATCATATATACGCGCTAATGACAGAGGGTACGCACCCGGTACAACAGTCAGAGATAGCCTATGGCTGCGCATTGATATTATTGGCTATGGTATTATTGATATCAGCACTGGCTGCGTTTATACGCCATAGCAGGAGAAAGAGTTATGTATCATAAAGGCGGCATAAAATTCGAGAACATCAATTTTTTCTATGGCAAGGCACAAGCCTTGAAGAACATCAGCATGGATATACAGAAAAACCGCGTGACAGCCATAATAGGCCCGTCAGGCTGCGGGAAGTCAACCTTTATAAGGCTTATAAACAGGATGAACGACCTGATACCAAATACCCATCTGGAGGGGCGCATAATATTGTCGGGAAGGGATCTGTATGATAAGGATTTTGATGTTGTGGATATAAGAAGGATGATAGGCATGGTATTCCAGAAACCGAATCCTTTCCCAAAGAGCATATTGGAAAACATAAGCTACGGCTTAAAGATTAACAACATAAGAGATAAGGATTTTATAGCCTCAAAAGTAGAAGAATCCCTCAAAAGGGCAGCGCTCTGGCATGAGGTAAAAGACAGGCTGCATGAGAGCGCTTTGAGCCTATCCGGCGGACAGCAGCAGAGGTTATGTATCGCAAGGTGTATTGCAGTGGAGCCTGAGCTAATATTATTTGATGAACCATGCGCCAGCTTAGACCCTATCTCAACCGCAAAGATAGAAGAGCTTATAGTCGAGTTGAAGAAAAAGTATACTATAATAATAGTTACCCATAATATGCAGCAGGCCGCGCGCGTTTCAGACTTTACAGCTTTATTTTATCTTGGTGAACTGATAGAATATGACTTGACTGGCATAATGTTTACAAAGCCGTCGAACAAGATAACAGAGGATTATATTACAGGAAGGTTCGGTTAGTATATGGTAAAGGTTTTGTTTGTATGCGTGGAGAATGCTTGCAGGAGTCAAATGGCAGAAGGGCTTTCTAAGTTTTATGGTAAAGGCATAATAGACGCTTACAGCGCCGGCTCGCGCCCCGCAGAAGAGGTTAACAAACAGGCAGTAACTGTTATGAAAGAGCTTGGCATGGATATATCCTCATTCAGGCCAAAAGGATTCGATGCCTTTAAAAAGGAAATCTTTGATTATGTCATAACATTAGGATGTAAAGATACATGCCCTTTTGTGCCTGCGAAAGAGCATATAACATGGCAGATACCTGACCCAAAAGGCAAGTCAAAAGAGGAGTTTGCAAAGGCAAGGGACGAGATTAAGTTAAAGATAGATACGTTTATCAATAGATTTTAACTAGGGACAGCGACCAGTTAAAATAACTAGTCGCTGTCCCTAGTTAAAAGTGAAAGGACAATAGACGTGAAGAGACATTTTGATGATGAATTAAAACAGTTAAATTCAGACTTACTGAAAATGGCGGCATTGACAGAAAAGGCTATTCATGATTCCATAGAGGCATTAAAGGCGCGAGATATAAAAATTGCGCAGGGTGTTATAAGTAATGACCGGGAGATAGATGAATTGGAGATTGCTATTGAAGAGACAGCAATAGGCCTGCTCGCGCTTCACCAGCCAATGGCAGTAGACCTGCGTTTTATTACAACAGGAATGAAGATAAACGCTGAATTAGAACGCATAGCCGACTTAGCGGTAAATATTTCCCAAAGGGTTATAGAACTTATAAAAGAGCCGCTTTTAAAGCCTCTTATCGATATACCCAAGCTCTCAAATGTCGCGCGGAAAATGGTAAAAGAGGCCATAGACGCCTTTATAAACCGTGATGAAAAACTGGCAAAAAAGGTGATACTATCAGACCCTGAGGCAGATGAGTTAAGAAACCTTATTTATGATGAGCTTATAAATGATTATATAGCAAAAGACGGCAAATGCGCCTCAAGGGCCATACCGCTTATGCTGATAGCAAGGCATTTAGAGAGAATATGCGACCACGCTACTAACATATCAGAAGACGTAATATACATGGTGCGGGCAAAGATTATTAAGCACCATCCCGAAAACTTAAATAACGGAAAATAGCCTTTCTTTTTTTTATTATTGCAAGCTCCCCCTAAACAGTATAGAATAATAAAGAATATAAACTAAGTATAACAAAGGGGGGTAGTATGCCGCTTGATGTCTCGTTAATGGAAAAAGAGAAGGGC
>CAZBMI010000141.1:0-4093 GCA_964492885.1 uncultured Planctomycetia bacterium
TCTACCCATGATAAAATGTATTCGGTATACTCCTTGCCTGTCACGCCCGTATCCCTTCCCGTAATTACCTTCTTCTTTTCATACAAGCCGCATACCTCAAGAGCCATATCTATCTTTTTGGCTTTTTCCGGAAAACCGATATGCCTAAGCAGCATAGCGCTTGCGCGTATCATCGAACTCGGGTCGGCAAACCGCGCCCTTGCTTCTTTTACCATGCGCGGCGCGCTTCCATGAATAGCCTCAAACATTGACCAGCGCCTGCCTATATTCGCGCTTCCGGCTGTGCCTACTCCTCCCTGCAGCTGGGCAGCTTCGTCAGTGAGTATGTCGCCGTATAGATTCGGAAGCACTATAACCTTAAAATCCCTTCTCCTTTCAGGGTCTAAAAGTTTTGCTGTCATGATATCTATATACCACTCATCGAGTTTTATCCCGGGATACTCTTTTGCTATGCGAAAAGCTGTTTTTGAAAAACGGCCGTCAGTGGTCTTTACGACATTCGATTTTGTAACTACCGTTACCCGGTCTATGCTGTTTTTCTTGGCATACTCGAATGCCATTCTTATGATACGCTCTGAACCCTGTTCTGTAATAACCTTAAAATCTATGCTCAAATCATCAGACACGTCAAATCCTTTAGAGCCCAGCACATAGGCGCCTTCTGTGTTCTCTCGGAAAAAGCACCAGTCTATGCCTTCTTTGGGTATCCTTACCGGCCGGACATTGGCAAACAGGTCAAGCAGCCTTCTCATGGCCACATTAGCGCTTTCGATGTTAGGCCATTTATCCCCTGCCTGGGGCGTGGTTGTAGGCCCTTTTAGTATTACATGGCAGGACTTTAGCATAACTAAAACATCCTCAGGAATAGCCTTCTTCTGCTCTGCCCTGTTCTCTATGGTAAGTCCCGGGATATGCCTAAACTCTATTCTCTTGTTATCCACCTCGTCTTTTAATACATGCTTTAATACAGACTCAGCATGCATGGATATGGCCTCTCCTATGCCGTCGCCGAAACAGACGCCTATTATTATGGGAGAAAGCTTGGAATAGTCAACACCCCCGGAGTCTTTCTTCATCTTCTCGATACGCTCAAGCTGTTCTCTTACTATATTCTCAAACCTATCCTTTGCCTTTTTTATCAACTCTTCTGACATCTTGCGCTTTCCTCTTAATTAAAGTATAGCCAGGTAACGGTCAAGCTCGTGCTTTGTAACCTGTTTCTTGTAATCATCCCACTCGTCTTTCTTGTTGCGTATGAAATACTCAAAGACCTTATCTCCCAAGGCCTTTCTTACAAGCGGGCTCTCCTCTGTTATCCTTATGGCATCATAAAGGTCATCGGGTAAAGAGGCTATGCCAGCGCTATCTCTTTCTTTTTCCGTCATGCTGTATATATTATTCGTAACCTGCTTTGGAAGCTTATACTTCTTCTTTATGCCCTCTAATCCCGCCGCAAGCATAACTGAAGACGCCAGGTATGGGTTGCAGGCCGGGTCTGGGTTCCTAAGCTCAACCCTTGTTGCCTTTTCTTTGCCGGGTTTATACATGGGTATCCTTATAAGCGCTGACCTGTTCCTGTAAGCCCATGAAACATACACAGGCGCTTCATAACCGGGTATAAGCCTCTTGTATGAATTCACCCACTGACAGCAGACAGAGCATATCTCTGTAGCGTGTTTTAAAAGCCCTGCTATGAAATATTTTGCCGTCTGGGATAAATGGCTTTTATCATTCTTGTCAAAAAACGCGTTCTTACTGCCTTTAAAAAGCGACATGTGCGTGTGCATTCCGCTTCCGTTTATACCGTATACGGGTTTTGGCATGAATGTCGCGTACATATTCTGCTGCATGGCGACCTCTTTTACAATCATGCGGTATGTCATGACGTTATCAGCCATAAGAAGCGCTTCATTATAACGCAGGTCTATCTCGTGCTGTGATGAAGCTACCTCATGGTGCCAGTATTCGACATCAATGCCCATCTTCTCCAAGGCGAGAACAGTCTTTCTCCTTAAGTCCTGTCCTATGTCCATGGGCGTAAGGTCAAAATAACCGCCTTTATCAAGTATCTCTGTTCCTCCGGCATTTCTGAAATAAAAATACTCAAGCTCAGGCCCGACGTTAAAGGTATAGCCCATCTTTCCGGCTTCCTTAAGGTTTCTCTTTAATACATAACGCGGGTCCCCGTCAAAAGACTTTCCGTCAGGCTCCACCACGTCGCAGAATATTCTTGCTACCGGGCCTTCCTCCTGTGTCCACGGCATTATCCTGAAGGTGCTTATATCGGGTTTTACAACCATATCAGACTCTTCTATGCGTGAAAAACCTTCTATTGATGAGCCGTCAAAACCCATTCCGTCATTTAAAGCATGCGTGAGCTCCTCAACCGGTATGTCAAAGCTCTTTAAAAACCCAAGCACATCGGTAAACCATAAACGTATGAAAGCTATTTTCTTCTTCTTTACTGTCTTTAGTATCTCCTGCTTTGTCATTTATCGCTCCTTTTTAAAAAGACCGTGATATTGTCACTTGTTCTAAAAGACCTCGCGTTCCTCGCTGTATGAGAGGTCTAAAAAGTTTCTCAATTTCCTGCTTCGTATAGGATGGCGCAGTTTTCTAAGGGCCTTTGCCTCTATCTGCCTGACTCTTTCCCTTGTAACATGAAATATCGTGCCGACTTCCTCGAGAGTGCGCGGGTAACCGTCTCCTATGCCAAAGCGCAGGCGAAGAACCTGTTTCTCCCTGTCCGTTAATGTATCAAGCACGCCTTCCATCTGTTCTTTTAACATTGTATAAGCTGTAGCGCTTGCCGGTGAAAGCGCGCGTTTATCCTCAATAAAATCTCCGAAATGGGTATCTCCTTCATCGCCCACAGGGGTCTGCAGTGATATAGGCTCCTGCGCTATCTTCAATATGCCCCGGACCTTTTCGACAGACAGCTCCATGTGACGGGCTATCTCCTCCGGCGTAGGCTCTCTTCCTGTCTCCTGCACAAGAGAACGCGATACCCTTACAAGGCGGTTTATGGTCTCTGTCATGTGAACAGGTATCCTGATTGTCCTTGCCTGGTCAGCGATTGAACGCGTAATAGCCTGCCTTATCCACCATGTCGCGTATGTGGAGAACTTATAGCCCCGCTTGTATTCAAATTTATCAACTGCCTTCATAAGGCCTATATTGCCTTCCTGGATAAGGTCCAGAAATGAAAGCCCCCTGTTTGTGTATTTTTTAGCAATAGATACAACAAGCCTTAAGTTTGCCTCGACGAGAAACTTCTTTGTCTTCTGGAAGTTTGCCTCGTTCTTTTTTATCATGAATATATACTGCTTTATCTTATCGGATTTCTCGCCAAACTCACGCTCTATTCTCCTTACGTCTTTTTTAAGCTTGCCGATGTTCTTGTATCTTCTCTTCTTCTTAAGGCGCGCTATCTCTTTCTGTATCCTGTCTATCTGCTCGGCATGTATTATTATCCTTGAACCCATCTCCTCTACAAATGTGGTGGCAAGCCCGAACTTGAAAAGCAGCGCCTTTTGTGAAGAAGGGTTTTTTGTACGCTTGAGTTTTTTGAGCAGTTTGGTAAACTTTGTGATAGGTTTTGTTCTTGAAGGAGCCAAATCATGTTTTGTGTACTCCTCGTAGTTTACCTCCTCGTTTACTATGCGCTCTGCCAGCTCTATTACATATTCGATGCTGAGCTTGCAGTCAAATATTACGTTTCTAAAGTGGTTCTCCGCAACCTCTATCCTTTTCGCGAGAGAGACTTCTTCCTCCCTGGTCAAAAGCGGTATCTGGCCCATCTGGCGAAGATACATCCTGACAGGGTCATCCATAGCGCCTGTTGTCCTGGGCGCTGCCGCGTGCTTAGCGGTCTTCTCTTTTGCCTTTGCCGCGTCCGCGTCAAGGAGCTCTATCTTTTCGCTGTCAAGGGCGGATAATATAGCGTCTATCACTTCAGAGGAGGTTATATCCTCGGGTAAAATCTGGTTTATCTCATCATAAGTAAGATACCCCTTACCCTTGCCGAGTTTTATAAGCTCTTTTATCTTTTCAGCGGAGCTCTTTGCCTGTTTTTCCGCCTTTCCGGCGGACC
>CAZBMI010000142.1:0-4082 GCA_964492885.1 uncultured Planctomycetia bacterium
GGTGTTTACGAGCCATGGTATGTCAAGGGAAGGACAGCAGAGCGCGTAAGCGAGGAGGAGATTGTTGTAAGAAAGAGCTACGCGACCACCTGCGACCATGAGATTCCTCATTGGAAGATAAGCGCAAGCAGGTTGGAGATATTCCCTGAGAAAGTGGTAAACACCTACAATGCCGCGATGTGGATAAACCCGTTCTCAATAAAGAACCTTGATATTCCAATAATGTGGCTTCCTTACTACTGCCATCCGTTGGATGATAACAGGCCTCATGTTACACTTATACCCGGTAAGAGCAGTGACTGGGGCATGTACCTGCTGACTGCCTGGCGTTACCACTTAACGCCTCACCAGAAAGGCTATTTTCACTTAGATTACCGTGAAAAGAAAGACTTGGCAGTCGGTATGGATTATATCTATGATACAAAGATGATAGGTAAAGGTAATATATTCGGTTATTATATGAATGAGAGGGATTTGCATAGAAAACACTTTTACGATAAGTGGCGTGATGATGAGGGAGACCCCACAACTGAACTGGAAAAAGGTTTCTTACGCATTCGCCATCAGTGGGAGCCGACGCCCCGGACTCTTGTGACAGCCGAGATGTATAAGTATAAAAACGAGAGTTTCTTAAAAGACTACTTTTACAATGAATATGAAAAAGACGAGCACCCTCTTTCATATGTGCTGGCGACTCATTCATTGCCGTTCGGGACTTTAAGTTTACTTACAAGAAAGAGGATGAACAGGTTTAATAACGTGACAGAGCTTCTTCCCGAGGCAAAACTTAACGTAAGCAGCCAGCGTATAGGAGATAGTGATTTTTACTATTCAGGCAACTTTAAGGCTGTTAACATGAATAAAGTTTACGCCCGCCACACAGATGAAAATCCCGGTGAGATAACAGATCCCCGGCATGCTAATATATTCAATTCCTATAATCAGCTTGCCTATCAGACAAAGGTGGCGTTTTTATCGGTTACCCCGTACGCGGGAGTAAGGCAGACATATCTTGACAGGCAGGTAGATGGAGACAGCTCTCTTGTTAATGGCGCTGCTTACACAGGAGTGGATGTAAGCACGAAGTTCTTTAAGGTCTTTAATGCCCACGGCGCTCCGCTCGGTATAGAGCTGAACAAGCTTCGCCATGTAGTAACGCCTACTATGGGTTATGCTCATGTATCAAAACCTACTCATCTTTCAAGCGAGATGTTGGCTGATGGTGTATCAAGAAGCAGCAAGATGAGCCTTGGGCTTGAAAATAAACTTCAGACAAAGACCGGAGACGGTGAAGGGGTAGTTGACCTTGCCATGCTTTTAGTAAGCACAACTTATGATTTTGACCATACGCCAGGGGCACAGTTTGGTAATTATACATCAAAGCTCGAGTTAAGGCCCTACAGCTGGCTTACAGCTACATCTGACGCGACCATAGACCCGCATAAACGGTATCACCATAAATGGCTTTCTACTATAACCAATAATGTTACTGCAAATCTTTTTGATAATAAAGTATCATTAGGCATGGGCCACAGCTATCAGGCAGGCGCGAACAATATCGTAGCAGAGGCAAAGCTTGATATTATACCGGGCTGGAGATTCAGCATATACCAGGATTTTGATGTTCTCGGAACCCGTCATGGCGTAAAGAAGATAAATGATTTAAAAGAGCAGGAGTATGTAATTACAAAGGACCTGCATTGCTGGCAGATAGATGTAAGGTATAACGTATCAAGGGACGAGGGCGAAGAGATAATGCTTATATTCAGGCTAAAGGCATTCCCTGATATACCTTTTGAATTCGGAAAAAGCTACCATAAGCCAAAGACCGGCTCGCAGTCCTGGCAGCGGTAGAGAGCAGCGAAGCAATCCCAAGTGATACACGTTGTCATTGCGAGGAGCATAAGCGACGAAGCAATCTCAGGCCATTAAGCCATCGAAAGGACCAGGCATGAAACGCAAGTCAAAAGAAAAAATAGCTGTTATCGGTTCAGGCTATGTAGGCCTTGTAACAGGAGCCTGTTTATCAGAGGTAGGCCATGATGTCATATGTATTGATAAAGACAAGGACAAGATATCTCTTTTACAGCAAGGCAAAGTCCCTATATATGAGCCCGGGCTTTCTAATTTAATATTAAAAAACGTAAAAGCAGACAGGCTTTCTTTTTCAGATAGTATAAAAACAGGCGTAAAGTCATCAAGGGTTATATTCATAGCAGTGGGCACCCCTCCAAAAGCAAAAGGCGAGGCTGATTTAAGCGCTATCGAGCATGTTGCTGAAGAGATAGCCAGGCATATGGATTCTTACAGGCTCATAGTCCAGAAATCCACAGTGCCTATTGCGACAGGAGACTGGGTTGATTCTACTGTCCGGATGTTTAAGAAGCGCCACACGGGTTTTGACATAGCCTCAAACCCGGAGTTTTTAAGAGAAGGAAGCGCTATAAAGGATTTTATGCGGCCTGACAGGATAGTAATAGGAGCTGAGGCCAAGAAGGCAAGGGATATACTCGCGAATGTCTACAAGCCCCTTAAGGCGAATATAGTATTTACTGATGTAAAGAGCGCGGAGCTTATAAAGCACGCTTCTAATTCATTCCTTGCTATGAAGATATCTTTTATAAATTCCTTGTCCAGAGTCTGTGATGCCTCAGGCGCTGATATAGATAAGGTGGCAGAAGGCCTTGGCATGGATAAAAGGATAGGCAGGGATTTCTTAAAAGCGAGCTTAGGATACGGAGGCTTCTGTTTTCCGAAGGACCTGGCTGCTTTTATAGATATATGTGACCGCTTAGGATATAACCCCGAGCTGTTAAAGACAGTAGCAAGGGTGAATGAACAGCAGAAATCGTTCTTCTTCAGTAAGATAAAAAAGAGTGTCTGGAATATATTCGGAAAGAGAATCGCTGTTTTAGGCCTTTCCTTTAAACCGAATACAGATGATATAAGGCTCTCGCCCGCTATCGATATCATAAAGATGCTTAAGAAAGAGGGGGCTGAGATTTCAGCGTATGACCCGAAAGCTATGGGCAAGGCCAGACAGGAATTAAAAGGCATTGATTATGCTGATAACCCTTATGAGGCAATAAAAGGAGCAGACTGCCTTGTCATTACTACGGACTGGCCGCAGTTTAAAAAGCTCGACCTTAGAAAAGTAAAGCGCCTGCTTAAGAGGCCTATTGTTGTTGACGGAAGAAACATGTTTGAGCCGGTGTTGATGGAGAAACTAGGGTTTAAATATTCAAGCATCGGCAGGTAAACGTCAGTCATTGCGAGCGAAGCCCCGTTACAAATTTATACGCAAAGCTAATATCAGCAAAATTTATAACGGGGCGAAGCGAAGCAATCCCAAACAACGCACGCTGTCATTGCGAGGGAGCGATAGCAATCCCAAACAACGCACGCTGTCATTGCGAGGGAGCGATAGCGACCGAAGCAATCCCAAACAAGGAGAACAAGCAAATGATAAAAGGCGTAAAAGTAAAAAAACTAAAAGTTATTCCTGATGAACGCGGCAGGCTCATGGAGATCTTACGTGTATCAGACACGCAAGTTCAACCTCAACAGGTTTATCTTACTACAGCAAAGAAGGGCGTTGTAAAAGATAAAGAAAATTTTCATATGCATAAGAAACAGACAGACTATTTTTGTTGTGTAGTAGGGCTTATAAAGCTTGTTTTAGTAGATGTAAGAAGCGGTAGCGCTACAAAAGGAGAAATTAATGAATTTAATATTGGAGAAGAAAATTTTTGTCTAGTAACTATACCCAATAATGTATTACATGCATTTAAAAGTTTAAAATCGGAGTCTATCGTAATAAATTGCATAGACCATGAATACGATAAGAAAAACCCTGACGAATTTCGTATAAAAAATGAGTATTATGATTGGGATAAATTATGCCCGCGAAAATAGTAATAGATAAAAAGCTGTTAACAAAATTCACTCATGTCCAAATTAGACAGCACCTATCGTTGGTAGATGTATTTTGAGATACGATTCCAATTTTGTCATTCTGAGGCGCAAAGCGCCGAAGAATCTGGACGGTTTAGATTCTTCGCTTCGCCCCGTTATAAATTTTG
>CAZBMI010000143.1:0-4069 GCA_964492885.1 uncultured Planctomycetia bacterium
ATACCCAAAGAGTGCAATTCCCTTGCTTTTTTAGCTTTTTTCGGTATAAATAAGGAGCAGTATAATTGTATAGAACGGTTCTTAAACACGACCACTTGTGCTTGAGGACCGTTCTTGATTTATTGCGCTCTTTTAGCTTGTCTTTTTAAGGCTATATGGTATAATTCTAATATTATGAGTGAAGAAGTTAATATAATAGAGCAGACCGAGCTTTTGATAAAACTGCAGGATATAGATACGCAGATTTATAAATTGACATCCGAGAAGGAAGAGAAGCCGCAGGAGACAGCAGAGCTTAAGGGCTCACTTGAGCAGAAGCAGTCAGGCATAAAAGAGGCTGAAGATAAACTCAAAAGCATGCAACTTAAGCATAAAGAGAAAGAGGTGGAACTGGCGGCAAAGGAAGAGGCGGTTGAGAAATTACAGGGCCAGCTGAACCAGATAAAGACCAATAAAGAGTATACCGCCATGATACAAGAGATAGAAAGCCACAAGGCTGATAACTCTATTTTGGAAGAAGAGATAATAAATTTCATTGACAGCATAGACGAGGCAAAGGCGGCTGTTGAGACAGAGAGAAAGAAGTTTGCCGAGGAATCAAAAAATATTGAAGCGCAGATAAAGGCTGTTGAGCGGAAGGTAAAGGATATTGAGGCTTCTATAGCAGAGCTCAAAAGCAAAAGGCAGGCTTTAACTCCGCTGGTGGATAAGAAGCTGTTGAGTGATTACGAGAAAATACTTGCAGGCAGAAACGGCCAGGCCTTAGCAGAGGTTGTAAACGGTGCCTGCGGCGGATGTTATATGCAGCTTCCCCCGCAGGTTATAAATGAGATACAAATGAAAGAGAAGATAGTATTCTGCGAGAGCTGCCAGCGCATGCTTTATATTAAAAAAGATGAACAGTCCTGATAACAGCCTTCTGCATATATATATTGACGGAGCGGCACGGGGAAATCCCGGACCTGCGGGAATAGGCATAGTTCTGATAAACAGCAAGGGGAAGCTTCTTAAGAATATCGACAAGTTTATAGGAAGCGCTACAAATAATGTGGCTGAATATACGGCACTTATTTTTGGCATGGAAGAAGCGCGTAAGTTAGGCGCTAAGGAGATTGTGGTAAATACCGACAGTGAGTTACTTTCAAAACAGCTTGGCGGAGAATACAAGGTAAAAAGCCCCGCGCTTAAAGGACTTTTTAAAAAGGCAAACGTTATTGTAAACAGTTTTGAACAGGTTACTGTAAATAATATACCAAGACAAGAGAACAAACCGGCAGATAAGCTCGCTAATAAGGCGATTGACAATGCCGGCAAAAAGAGAGTCGGCAAGACTTTTATATTAAAGAAAAAACAGAACTTTAATGATAAGCTCTTTTAAAAAACAGACTCAGTTATAAATCGAGCTGCATAATTTTAATAATTTACAACGGGGTTCACCCCGTTACAAATTACGCGTCATACGAAACTTAATTTGTAACGGGGCAGTCCCCATTACAAATTATATATCATACGAAACTTAATTTGTAACGGGGCAGGTACTTGATGGCCGCTTTTGCAGAGCTGTTATATAAAACTGCAAGGGAGGAAAGTCCGAGCACCACAGGATAAGTGTAGCGGGTAACGCCCGTCCCCCGCAGCAAATTTTACTGATTAACGTTGGCATGTAAATTTGATTCGGGGCGGATAAGAGCCACAGAGACGAGTATCGATTAGCGCTTTAAGCATGGAGGTTTTTGGGCCTGACTGCCCGGGGCTTCCGCAATAAGCATAATCGTGACGTGAAACGCGGCAATCTCTACACGGTGCAAGACCAAATAGGCTCCGCCTCAGGAATGATCCGTTCCTTAGTTTAGCGGAGCGGGTTAGGTCGCTAATTTCCCGTTAAGGGAAGATGACTCTGCCAGCAATGGCAGGGCTAGACAGATGGCCATCCGGTGACATTGTGTAACTTGTGTTGTCATTGACAGAACTCGGCTTATGAGTGCCTGCCCCGTTACAAATTACGCGTCATACGAAACTTAATTTGTAACGGGGTAAAATCTGATATAAGAGGATATCTATATGGTTCAATTGCGTGAACTATTAGAGCTTATGAGCAGCATGAAAGCCTCGGACCTTATCTTTGCCGCAGGCGCTCCTCCCATGCTCCGCTTAAGCGGAGAGATACAATCAATAAAGTACCAGACTCCGTTAAAGGGCAGTGATATAGAACGGCTTCTCGCGTCTATTCTTACAGAGAACCAGATAGAGAGGTTTAAGAAAGCAAAAGAGCTTGACGCCTCTTTCGGGGTTGAGGGAGTAAGCCGTTTCAGGCTGAATGCTTATTATCAGCGGGGCTCGATAGGTGTCGCGATAAGGCTTATTCCTTATACGATTCCCAAGATAGACGATTTGGGCCTTCCGCCTATTGTTAATGATTTCGCGGATAAACCCAACGGGCTTATACTGGTTACAGGGCCTACGGGAAGCGGTAAGTCGACTACCTTATCAAGCATGATAGAATATATAAATGAGCGCAGAAGGTGCCATATAATAACGATAGAAGACCCTATCGAGTTCATACATAGCCACAAAAAATCCATAGTTGACCAGCGTGAAGTCGGCAGTGATACAACTTCTTTTCACGAGGCTTTGCGCCATGTATTAAGAGAAACCCCTGACGTAATTATGATAGGCGAGATGAGGGATTTAGATACCATAAGGTCAGCTCTTACTTTGGCTGAAACAGGCCACCTCATACTGGCTACCTTGCACACCCACAGCGCGGCGCATTCCATCAGCAGAATAATAGATGTCTTTCCCGCGGAGCAGCAGCAGCAGGTTAGAATACAGTTGAGCGCCGTACTTGTAGGAGTTGTTGTGCAGGAGCTTCTCCCGAAAAAAGACGGAAAGGGCCTGGTTCTCGCTTCAGAGATTATGAATGTAACCAATGCGCTACGGCATCTTATCAGGGAGAACAATATACACCAGATATATACAGCAATACAGACAGGTTCCGAGGATAACATGATTACGCTTAACGGTTCTTTAAACAGGCTTGTCTCGGATAATCTTATCGATAAGGGCATAGCTTTACAGCGCTCCAATGACCCCAAAGAGCTCGATAGCCTTATCAACCAGAACATACCATAGGTTATAAATTGATATGCTTAAGTTATTTGTAAGCCTATCGGCCTTTATCTTTTTATTCCCAATACAATGCGCGTATCCGGAATATAACCTTGCCACCGGACAGGAAGAGCACCTCTTTATATCAAAAGAGAAAGAGGTTGACATGGGCCGTTCCATAGCCGAACGCGTAGAAGAGAAGTATGAGCTTGATGAAAATTTTTTTAACCAGGAGAAAGTAGCGAAAATAGGAAAGGCGATAGCGGATGTCTCTGACAGGAAAGACCTTATATTCTCATTCAAGGTCATTGATGAAAAAGACGTGGAGAACGCATTTGCCCTTCCCGGAGGATATATATACATATTCAAGGCCTTGCTTGAGAAGCTGGATACCGATGATGAGATAGCAGCCATATTGGCGCATGAGGTAGGCCACGTATGCGCAAGGCACAGCATAAAGAGGCTTCAGAGCAGCCTCGGATACCAGGTCATGCAGATACTCGTGATGAGAGGGGCCAAAGACTCTTATACGCGCCGCAAAGCAGGAGAGGCCTTTGGTCAGCTTCTGATGGCAAACAGCAGGGAACATGAGTTCGAGGCGGACGCGTTGGCTGTAAAATATCTCAGGAAGACAGAATATGACCCTAAAGGCATGCTTACAACTTTGGACAAACTGCTTGAATGGCAGATGGAGGGAAAGACAGGACCTAAGCGTTACTGGTACACACACCCTTATCTATCCGCGAGAAGGGCAGAAGTTAACAAAGAGATAACAGGCCAGATGACCTTCGATGATTACATGAACGTTGTTGAGGAAGATAGCTACATAGTGCCTTACTAGTATATTTATCATTCATGTCCAAATTGGACAGCATTTATCGTTGGTAGATGTATTTTGAGATACAATTTCAACTTTGTCATTCTGAAGGCGCAAAGCGCCGAAGAATCTGGACGGTTTAGA
>CAZBMI010000144.1:0-4031 GCA_964492885.1 uncultured Planctomycetia bacterium
AAGCCTCAGGATGACATGCGCGTGTAGTTATCAACGAAGTAGAACAATTCCAAATGTTTTGAGATTGCCACGTCTGCCTGCGGCAGACTCGCAATAACAGCAGTTGTCATTGCGAGGAGGCAAAGCCGACGAAGCAATCCCGAAAGGAGTAAAACCATGGGTAAGCAGAATTTCTCTTTTGATGTTGTTTCAGAAGTCAATATGCAGGAAGTAGATAACGCCGTACAGCAGGCAAAGAAAGAGCTCGCCAACAGGTATGATTTTAAGGGTACTGAATCCTCTGTGGAATACAACCGTCAGGAGAAGAAGATAACATTGATCGCCCCGGATGATTTCAAGCTGCGCTCATTAAAAGACATAGTGCTTACAAGAATAGTAAAAAGAGGCATATCGGCAAAGTCTCTTGATTTCAGTGAGCCTGAAAAAGTATTCGGCGGCAACTTAAAGCAGGCGGCGCGGATAACGACCGGCATATCAAAAGATAAAGCCCGCGAACTTGTTAAGATTATTAAAGGCTTAAACCTCAAAGTCCAGTCACAGATAGAGGGAGAGAAGGTAAGAGTCTTTGCCCCTAAGAAAGATGACCTGCAGTCTGTTATGCACCATCTTAAGGGGCTTAACTTTTCAATACCTCTTTATTTTAACAATTACAGATAAATAAGGTGTTTAATATAACAAGTATTTTCTCTAAGATAGCTGTATTAACCATTATCTCAGCGGCATTTATTGCTATGTGTTCATATGCTCAAGATGACGAATTCAAAGATAAGAGGCAGCAGATGATTGAGAGACAACTAAAAGCCAGAGGCATAAGGGACCCATTAGTGCTTTCTGCAATGCAGAAGGTCAAGAGGCACCTGTTCGTTCCCGATGATTTGGCAGATTTTGCCTATAAAGACAGCCCTTTACCGATAGGTTATGACCAGACAATATCACAGCCATATATCGTAGCTTATATGACAGAGGCGCTTAAGCTTAAGCCGGGTGACCGTGTTCTTGAAATAGGCACAGGAAGCGGATACCAGGCAGCTGTCCTGGCAGAGCTTGTAGAAGAGGTTTACAGTATAGAGATAATAGAGGCGTTGGCTAAACAGGCGCAGGATAAACTTTCAGATTTAGGCTATGATAACGTTAGGGTAAAATATGGAGACGGCTATAAGGGGTGGAAGGAGTTTGCTCCTTATGATGCCATAATAGTTACCGCAGCACCACCTTCAATACCAAAAGAGCTTGCTAAACAGCTTAAGACAGGCGGGAGGATGATAGTACCCGCAGGCTCAGCATATCAGCAGCTTATTCTTATTATAAAGACAGAAAGAGGCTATGAGGAAGAGGCCCTATTGCCCGTAAGATTTGTACCCATGGTGCATGAGAAGAGATAGTTATGTTATGGTAAGGTGCTTGTCAATGCCGGCTATCTTGAATACCTTTTTTACATTGGGCTGGACATTTATAAGGCAGAAGCTTTCGGCGGCAGGCTCTTTTAAGGTCCTGAGACACATGCTCAGGAACATGGAAGCTATGTAATTTACTTCCTTTAAATCAAATATCACGGCTGATTTTGATTCGCGTATCTTCTCAAAAAGCTCTTTCTCGCAGTTAACGCAGTTTTCAGTCTCCATATTTTTAAGAAAAAGGCAGACAAGTTTTCCATCCTCTAATTTATATTCAACCATATGTATCTCCTTAATTATCCCTTAATAATTGCGGTTAAACTCTTTTTCAACAGTCTTTGCGTCAGCAGATTCATCGAAATAGAGCTTGTTATCGAATTTTTCAAAACGCCTGTTAACACGCCTGCGCGCGATTCGCTGTATATTAAGCAGGTGTTTTGCCGTGATATTATCAGTTGTTATATTTTTGCCGCCGCTTCCGCAGCCCAAAGTAAAAGAAGGATGAAGCGTGTTGAATATTCCGCCCACAGCTCCCTGAGAAGAAGGCATATTTACTACAATCCGGCCCGCGTTCATAAGAAAGGCGAATTCTCGAACCTTCTCATTGTCATTTGAGAATATGCTGGCGGTATGCCCTATGCCGCCATGGAAATTCAAGTCTATGCATAGCTTTACAGCATGCTCGAAATCATCAACAACATAATAGGCAAGTATCGGAGCTAATATTTCAGAAGAGAGGGGGTGGTTTTTTCCCACGCCGTCAAGAGGCGCTAATAAAACGCGTGTATCAGCAGGTACGTCTATCTTTGCCAGTTGAGCGATATGGCAAGCTGACTGGCCGACAATCGCGGCATTCATAAGACCGCGCTCTTTATCAAAAGCGACCCCCTCAAGCTGTTTTATCTCTTTATCAGACAAAAAATATCCTTTGTGTTTTTCAATCTCTTTTTTAGCCAATTCAGCCACGGATTTTTCCACAACAATCGACTGTTCGCTGGCGCAGACTGTCCCGTTGTCAAAGGTTTTTGACGTGAATATCTGCTCAATTGCGAATTCTATATCAGCGGTCTTTTCTATATAGGCCGGGACATTGCCGGGGCCTACTCCGATAGCAGGAGTGCCTGAGCTGTAGGCAGCCCCTACAAGGCTTGAACCGCCTGTCGCAAGGACCAGCGCCAGTTTTTTATGGCGCATTAAAGCCCGGGTATCCTCTGATGATTTTGCCTCAAGCCACTGTATGCAGCCTTCAGGCGCGTCCTGGCCTAAAGCCGCCTCATAGCATATCTTCGCAGTCTCTTTACAGCATTTCATCGCCCTGTGATGCGGGCTTATTATAATCGGGTTTCTTGTTTTTAACGCGATAAGTATCTTGAACATGGTTGTTGAGGTAGGGTTTGTTACAGGGATGAGGGCAAATATAGGTCCGATAGGCTGCGCAATCTCGATAACCCCGTTTTCTTCATCATCGGATATAATTCCAACTGTTTTTAAATGTTTAATATCCTCATAAACAAACTGTGTCGCAACGACATTTTTAATTACTTTATCCTGCCATACACCTAGCTTCGTCTCTTCATGAGCCATCTTCGCAAGCTTTATCCTATTTTTAAAGCCTGCCTCATATACAGCTTTTACAATGCGGTCTGTATGTTCCTGGCTTAACTGGCTGAATATGGCAGAAGCAAATGATGCCTTTTCCATTATACTTTCTATATCTATAACACTAGTGCTGCTTTTATCTATAACTGCTGGTTTTCCCATTAGATTCCTCCTTAGATTTAGTGTAAATACTTGTGATGAATAGATGTAGATTATACCAGTTTATCTATATAGTGTCAAGAAAATGAAACTAGGGGGAGGGGCAATTGATAGGTACTATATTAACCTGATTTTTGTTGACATTGCTTGTAACTTATGCTAAACTTTTTAAATAACTTTAATAAATATATTAATAAAATGGTGAAATTTCTATTTAGCTTAATAATATTATATATGCTCATACCTTTGCATGAAGTTTATGGTATTTCAGATCATTATTGCTTAAGGCCCATTGCCTCGCGCATAAGCCCTTCAAGCCTTTTGCTTGTATCATCCATGCCTGCTAAATGCTCTTCAGGAGGGCGAAGGGAAGAATTTATACAAAATATAAGGAAAACAGTTGCCAATCTAGAGAAAGCAGGAGAGGCTGCATCCGAATCTAATCTCGCGCGGGCAATTGGTTATACCAATGTAACTAATTTTAAAAGGCGCGCTGAGCGCTTAAGTGTAAATTTAAAATTACTGGGCGTTCTTTCAAACAGAGACATATTCATAGAAAAGATTAAGAGCGTAGTTAAAACATTAAAAGAAGAGGGGGAATTACCAGCAAGGTTAAATGTTGCTCGCAGATTAGGCTATCATAACGCGGGGCCTCTTACGGTACGCGTAAGGAGTTTACAAATTGATTTAAAACCACTGGGCGTGCTTTTTAACGATGATATACTGATGCTTGAGTTAAGCGGCGTGGTTAAAGCGCTGGCGTCCGAAAATAAGCCAATCACAAAGGCAAACGTGGCAAGGAAGATGGGTTATTTATCCAGCTCGACTCAGCTTGCGCGGCGCGCTAAACGTAACAAGATAGACCTTATGTTTGCCATA
>CAZBMI010000145.1:0-1296 GCA_964492885.1 uncultured Planctomycetia bacterium
AACTGTTTGTACTGCTTGCTCTTCCAGCAGCCACAGTATAGGGCTAGCTTATGACGCTATTAAAAAAGGAAGAGCGGAGATAGTTATCGCCGGAGGCACGGAAGCGCCTATAATAGAATATACTTTTGCAGGTTTCGATGCTATGCGGGTTATGAGCATTCATAATAAAAAACCATCTGAAGCTTCCAGGCCTTTTGATAAAAACAGAGACGGCTTTGTTATAGGTGAAGGTTCTGCTATGCTTATCCTGGAAACGTTAAAGTCAGCGAAAAAAAGAAAAGCAAAGATTTACGCTGAAATCATTGGTTATTCTACAACATCGGGAGCTTACCATTTTGTAGCGCCTCAACCTAATGGGTTAGATATTGTTAGAGCAATCGATATATGCATCAAAGAGTCTGGAATTTCTCCAAAAGATATAGATTATATAAACGCGCATGGCACATCAACATTAGCAAATGATAAGGTTGAAACGTTAGCCATTAAAAAGATATTTAAACAACATGCTTACAAAATACCTATAAGTTCTACAAAGTCTATGATAGGGCATACTCTAGGCGCTGCCGGTGCTTTTGAGATAGCTGTTAGCGCGTTAACAATATCAAATAATGAAATTCACCCTACGATCAATTATAGAACAACAGACAAAGAATGCGATCTAAATTATGTCCCAAATCAATCTTGCAAAAAACAAGTTGATGTTGTGCTTTCAAATTCTTTTGCTTTTGGCAACAATAACGCGTGCATTATGCTAACTAGGTGTTAATATGGCTAAGAAGAAAGGTATAAAAGGAAACGATATAGAAAAGCGCATTAAACATATTATCAGTGAAACTACAGGAATCCCCGAAAACAAGATTAAATTAAATTCTAATTTAAGAACAGATTTAGGCTTGGATTCATTCGCTGCTATAGAGCTGGCATATAACATTAAAGAAGAATTTGGCATATTGGTTGAAACGCAAGAACTACCCAATCTCCATACAGTAAAGGATATTATTGCTGGCATTGAAAACAGGACCTAATTTGTAAGTTGTTTACAATAATTAAAATAAATGCTTTTTTTTGCACGTTCAAATATAGCAATAGCTGCTACAAGTATTATCCTTGGTCTTTTTGTTTATTATAAAAACAAAAAGACTTCTTTAACCCCTCCCTTTTTATTAATGAGTACCTCAATAGCTTTGTGGAGTTTTGGTTTAGCTATGATGGTTATTTCAAAAAATTATTCATTGGCTTTTTTCTGGAGCAAACCACATTATGTAGGTTGTATTTTTATCCCGCCTACTTTTTTGC
>CAZBMI010000145.1:1306-4005 GCA_964492885.1 uncultured Planctomycetia bacterium
ATATTTAATCAGGCTGAAAAGAAGAAAAATATACTTAGAGCAGGTTATATTTTTGCATTTGTAGTTTTAATGTTACTTGTCTCAGGTTTATTAATAAAACAACCTGTTGCAAAATTTGATTTTAATTATTATACAGTGCCTAATCTCGCGTATACTGTATTTGTTTTAGAGTTCTTTTTAATTATTGCATACGCGATATATTTAATCCTACAGAAGGTTTTAAGTATTAGAGGCATAGAGAGGACTAGATCGTTATACATATTAGCAGCAGCTTTAGTTGCGGTAATAGGTGGTATACCGGCATTTTTTCCGGTATTCAATATATATAAAAAGATATTTTTATATAGCAATATACTAATTATTCTGTACCCAATATTAACAGCATATGCCATTATTAAACACCGCCTGATGGACATAGAGGTTATAATCCGCGAGACAGCGGTGTTTGCGGGTATATTCGGATTTTCTGTCGGCTTATTTGTTCTTGCCATAGCGGCGGGAGAGCAGCTCATACAGCCTTATATAGGCCAGAATAGATGGCTTATTCCTGCCGCGTCTTTGCTTCTTGTAACCTTTGCCATAAGGCCTATAGAGCATCTTGCCTATAATGTGATAGGTAAACACCTGTTCCGTAAAAAGTTCGAATACCAGAAGACGCTGATGGACGCGTCGGTCGGGATGTCTACTATCAGGAACCCGAAGAAACTTCTCAGGCTTATAGTGCATATGATTTCAATGAAACTGAAGTTAAATAACGTCTCGATATTGCTGTATGACGATAAGCAGAACCTTTACGAGATAAAGGCGTCGCGCAATATGAGTGAGATTGATAACGCGCACGCTACTCTCAGCAAGGAAAACCCTCTTATAGAATGGCTTAGTGAAAAGAAAAAGCCTCTTACCTTGGAGGCGATTCAGAAGTGGACCGCAAAGACAGACAGCACTTCAAAGAGCGTACTTGCCTCAGACCTTACCCAGATTAAGAACAGGATGAAGGATTTAAACGCGGCTGTATGCGTACCAAGCTTTTACAGGGATGAATTGCTGGGTATATTGGTTCTTGGGGAGAAGAAAACAGGTGATTTTTTCTCAAAAGATGACCTTGACCTCTTTTCGGCGCTTGCTGATGAAGCCGCTATTGCTTTAAAGAACTCACAGCTCTACTTTGAGATAGATAAGAAGGCAAACGAGCTGGAGGTGTTGTATAAGAGAGAGCACAGGCTCTTTATGCATGCCTCGGTGGCTTTTGCGGCCGCAATCGACGCGAGAGACCCATATACACATGGCCATTCAGAGAGGGTTACTAACTTCAGCCTGACTATTTTAGACCATATGGGGGCAATGCCTGAGATAGACAAGAATCCTCTTTTCAGGCAGAGGCTTCAGATAGCGGCAGTATTGCATGACATAGGAAAGATAGCGGTTCCTGATGATATACTGCATAAACCCTCTAAGCTTACGGAAAAAGAGTGGGAGTCCATGAAAAAACACCCTGCCATAGGCGCTGACATTATTACTCATATAAGGGGCTTGCGTGACCTTATGGGCGGCATAAAATACCATCATGAAAGGTATGACGGTAAGGGGTATCCCGAAGGCTTGAAATCCGACGAGATACCCCTTATGGCAAAGATTATCGCTGCTGCTGATACTTTTGACGCGATGACATCGGACAGGCCTTACCGTAAAGGCTTACCTGAAGAGGTCGCGAGAGAAGAGATACAAAAGAATGCCGCAACGCAGTTCGACCCTTATGTGGTGGCTGCTTTTTTAAAGGCTTATGAAAAAGGTGACATAAAACAGAGCGCTAAATTCAAAGGCGTGAAGTTGTCTGCTTAATCAGGTAATTTATGTATTATTACAGGACGAATTATATAATCGGAGCTGTAGTAACTCTTGTTATCACCCTGATTCTCGGTTCCTTAATGCTTGTAAGGGGCAGGAGAGGCAAGGTGGTAAAGAGCTATTTTATGCTCATGTTATCAATAGCTCTTTTTGCTCTCAGCATGCTGCTTGTTATCATAAATACAAACAGGGAATACGCTGTATATTTAGCGAGATTCTGTCATATATGTGTAGCGTTAGTGCCTCTGTTCTATTACCAATTTTTTGTTAAGTTGATGCGCTTAGAAAATAAACAGCGCCATATCATTACAATCGGATACATGTGTACTTTCAGCGCCGTACTTATAAGTTTTACGCCGTATTTTATAAGCGGTGTCTCGCGAAAATTAGGCATGAATATGGTGGACCCGGGCATTTTATACCCTTTCTTTGTCATGTATTTTATATCATTCCCGGCATATGCCCACTATCTCGCGTATAAGTCATTTGACAGATTAAGCGCTATAGGCAAGAAGCAGCTTATGTATGTTACTATCGCGGGAAGCTGCGGCTTGAGCGCGGGAAGCTTGATATTCTTTACTGCCTACGGAATAAAGATACCCGTATTAGGGCCTATGGCATTCTATTTTATAGCTGCTGCAAACCTATTTGTCGCCATTGCCACATATACAACGCGCTTTATGGGGGTTGAGGTTATAAGAAGAAGGACACTCATATTCTCTCTTATGTACGGGGCCATAGTAGGGAGTTTTGTAGCTCTCATATTTATCGCGCAAAATTTTTTATCACTGCGCTTTGGTTTAAACAGGTGGGTGCTTCCCGGCGCGGGCTTATTTGCGCTTACAATCTTTATA
>CAZBMI010000146.1:0-3982 GCA_964492885.1 uncultured Planctomycetia bacterium
GATATTTTACTTACAGCGCCTTTCTTGCCGATAAACTTCTTTGTAAGCACTGCCCAGTGGCGCTCTCCGCCTTCTTCATGGCTTGATGTTCTCTTAAGAAGCAATGGATAATCAGGCCATGGATAATCCTCACCTCTGCATGCGGGCGGCTGCGGCATAACCTCTATCTGGACTACACAGGAGGCGCCCTGCCTGTGCGCAGTGCCAACACAATCCGAGCCGGTATCCCCTCCGCCTATAACCACAACACGTTTGCCCTTTGCGCTTATGGGCTCTTTTTGAAGTCTCTCCTTTGATACCTTCTTATTGGCCTGGGTTAAGTAATCCATCGCAAAGTATATGCCTTTTAAATCTCTTCCTTCTATCTTCAAGTCTCTAGGTACGCGCGAGCCTCCTGCTAAGCATATCGCGTTGAAATCTTTTAACAGCTTGTCTGCTGAAATATCTTTTCCAGCGTTAACGCCTGTCCTTATCTTTAAGCCCTCTTCCTGCCATATCCTTATGCGCCTGTCTACAACAGACTTATCAAGCTTGAAATCGGGTATGCCATAACGCAGTATGCCTCCGGGTTTTTTATCCCGCTCAAATACCTCAACATCATGGCCCGCCTTGTTTAATAAAGACGCGCATGATAAGCCCGCGGGCCCGGAACCTATGACAGCAACTCTTTTTCCTGTCCTCTTTAAAGGCGGTTGTGGTTTTACAAGGTTGTTTTTAAAAGCAAATTCTGTGATTGAAAGCTCGTTCTCCCTGATTGTGACTGCGTCATCATTCAGGCCCAAAACACACGCGTATTCGCATAACGCGGGGCATACCCTTCCTGTTACCTCGGGCATAGTATTTGTAACTGCAAGAAGCTCAAGCGCTTCTTTCCACATGCCCTTGAACACGTAATCATTCCACTCGGGTATGTAGTTTCCTATAGGGCATCCCGCGTGGCAGAAATCAGTAGCGCAATCCATACAGCGTGACGCCTGCTCTTTTGACTTTTCCTCAGAGCGCGCTCTTGCTACTTCCTCGTAGTCTCTGGCGCGTTCGCACACCGGCCTGTATTCTGTTTTTGCGCGCGCTATCTTTAAGAAGCCTTTGTATTTATCCATTTATTGCTCCGTAATGTCGAGAAAACGATAGATTCTTCGCTTCACCCCGTTACCTTCTGTCATTCTGAGGAGTCTCGCCGAAGGCGGACGACGAAGAATCTAAACGTCTAGATTCTTCGCTGCGCCCCGAACCAAATTTTGCTCGTATGCGTTGGCATATAAATTTGGTTCGGGGCTGTGCTCAGAATGACAACTGCATGTCATTGCGAGGACTGCGAAGCAGGCCGCGGCAATCTCAAGCGTTTGGGATTGCTTCGTCGCACTTTGTGCTCCTCGCAATGACTAGAGCTGTATTTATCCATCAGACTACCCCTGTGTTGCCGCATCGAGTATGCGCTTGTATTCCAGAGGTATTACCTTGATAAAATTCCGTAACTCCCCGGGCATATCATTCATAATTTTTTTCGCGAGAAGGCTTGATGTATACCTTATATGATTACGCAGGAGATAGTGCAGGGTCTCCTTGTCCTCTTCTGTGAGCCTGTCAATCAGGACCATATCCATGTTGCACTTTGCCTCTGCCGTCCTGTCTTTATCATAGATATAAGCTATGCCGCCCGACATTCCCGCGGCAAAGTTTCTTCCGATACTGCCTAACACAACTATCCTGCCGCCTGTCATATATTCGCATCCATGGTCTCCTATTCCCTCTATAACAGCGCATAACCCCGAATTGCGGATACAAAATCGCTCGCCCGCCCTTCCTCTTATGTAGGCCTCTCCCGAGATAGCTCCGTAGAATGTGGTGTTACCCATTATTATGTTTTCTTCCGGAAGAAAGCCCGCCTTTTTATCGGGATAGATTATAATCCTTCCTCCTGATATGCCTTTACCTACATAATCGTTTGCCATGCCTTCAAGCTCGAATGTAACGCCTTTGGCGAGGAACGCGCCAAAGCTCTGGCCTGCCGTGCCCCTGAATTTACATCGTATGGTATCCTCGAGAAGGACATTATCTCCGCATCTCCTGCAGAGCTCGCCGCTAAGCATTGCCCCTGCCGCCCTGTCGGTGTTGTTTATATCAAGCTCTATTGTCAAAGGCTTACTGCGCTTAAAAACAGGCTCGCACCTGTCTATTATACGCTTGTCAATTGAGGTTTTCAGATAATCCTTTGAATCAGGCCTTTTCTTCTTCTCTTTTCCGGCATCGGGCTTAAACAGCACCCTTGATAAATCAATAGAGGCTGATTTCTCGTGCGCAATGTTATCTTTTACTTCCAGCAGGTCTGTCCTTCCTACCATCTCGTCTATTGTGCGCATGCCAAGCTCTGCCATGATTCCGCGCAGTTCTTTTACTATAAAATTGAGATAGTTTACAATATACTCGGGCCTTCCCTGAAACCGTTTCTGTAAAAGAGTATCCTGTGTGGCGACTCCTACTGAACAGTTATTAAGATGGCAGTGCCTTAACATTACACAGCCTATGCTGACAAGCACTGCTGTGCATACACCGTACTCTTGCGCCCCTAATAGCGCGGCCAGCGCGATGTCTCTTCCTGTGCGCAGCTGGCCGTCTGTCTGGAGCCTTACCCTGGAACGCAGGTTATTGAGCACAAGCGTCTGGTGAGTCTCTGACAGGCCAAGCTCCCAGGGAAGCCCTGCGTAACGGATAGAACTCTTTGGAGACGCGCCCGTGCCGCCGTCTCCTCCTGATATAAGAATCATGTCAGCATGGCCTTTTGCTACTCCTGCGGCTACAGTGCCGACACCTGTCTCTGATACAAGCTTTACGCTTACACGCGCCTTCGGGTTTGCGTGCTTTAAATCAAATATAAGCTGGGCGAGGTCTTCTATGGAATATATATCATGATGCGGCGGAGGCGATATCAATGTAACCCCGGGTGTTGTATATCTTGTCCTTGCTATAATCTCGCTTACCTTATGCCCCGGAAGCTGGCCGCCTTCGCCCGGTTTCGCGCCTTGGGCAATCTTTATCTGGAGCTCATCGGCGTTTACAAGGTAGTTTATGGTAACTCCAAAGCGGCCTGAGGCAACCTGCTTGATAGCGCTTCTTCGGGAATCCCCGTTTGGGAGCCTGATAAACCTGTTCGGGTCTTCGCCCCCTTCTCCTGTGTTTGACTTTCCTCCTAACCTGTTCATGGCTATTGCTATTGTCTCGTGCGCGAGAGCGCTTATTGAGCCAAAACTCATAGCGCCCGTGGCAAAACGCTTTAATATAGACTCTGTTGGCTCTACCTCATCAACAGGTACAGAGTCTGTTTTCTTAAAACGCAGGAGGCTTCTCAGGGTAGTAGGATTATCCGCCTGCGTATTTATCAGCTCCGCGAACTCCTTATAACGGTTATAATCATTCCTCCTGCAGGCATCCTGTAATGCCGCTATGCTCTTGGGGTTCCATAAATGAAACTCGCCATCTCTTTTCCACTGGTATATGCCGCCGCTGTTTAACAGGTGGTGTAAAGGCCCCCTGTCAGGATAGGCATCTTTGTGCCGTTTAAATACATCCTCCGCAATTGTATCTAAACCCGCGCCCCCTATTCTCGATATAGTGCCTGTGAAAAATTTCTCTATAACATCATCCGAAAGCCCGAGAGCCTCGAATATCTGCGCTCCGCGGTAACTTCTTAAGGTCGATATTCCCATCTTGGACAGTATCTTTAATATGCCGTTTTTAAGCGCCTTTTTATAGTTCTTCTCAGCCGCTGCATAATCGATTTTAACAAGGCCTGTATCTATCATATGTCTTATGGCTTTGTAGGCAAGATACGGGTTTATACAGTCTGCCCCGTATCCGAACAGGAGCGCGAAATGGTGCACTTCTCTGGGCTCGCCGCTTTCAAGCACAATAGAGACCTGTGAACGAATCGTCTTTCTCACGAGATGGTGGTGCACCGCGGCTGTCCCCAGCAAAGCGGGAATAG
>CAZBMI010000147.1:0-3980 GCA_964492885.1 uncultured Planctomycetia bacterium
AATAAGAGCTCAAACTCTTCACCAATATTAAGCAAGCCCCTTAAAGGGCCTTCTTTATCCACGCGAGGAAATAGCGATTCATATATTACGGCTGATTTATTGCTGGCATTAAGTATATGCTCAAGGTCTGATAAAAAACCGTCCGATATGTCTATCATGGCGCTTGGCATAAGTTTCTCCGATATATAGCGGGACTCTCTCAGCTTAGGTATAAATCTTAAATGGTCCGGACTTTTGCGAAGAGGGCCTGTTGCTACTATAATATCCCCCTCCTTTGCCCCTGAGCGCAAGGTGAGGTATTTTTTCGAGACTTCTCCGATAATCGCTGTTGATATAACTATCTTTTTAGAAAAATTTGTATCTCCGCCCACTATGCTCATATCGAATTTACGCGCTAAGCGTTCCATGCCTTTATATATTCCGGCTGCGTATCTTAAAGGCATTTCTGCAGGCAATCCTGCTGAAACAACAGCCCATTTAGGTTTTCCCGCACACGCGGCTATGTCGCTTATATTTACAGCAAGCGCTTTATGGCCTATATCTTCAGGTAACGCGTCCTTCGCCTTAAAATGCACTCCTTCGACAAGCATATCAGAAGCAAGCAGAAGATACTTATTCTTTTTGTATTTAAGAACAGCGCAGTCATCACCAATGCCTTTTATTACAGAGGCGTCTTTGCCGGCTATCTTACTTATCTTATCTATAAGTTTGAATTCTCCCAAATCGGATAAGCTCTTCTTCACTTACATCAGCCTCTTTAATGAACTCTTATACGGTTTCTTAAATATCCCTTTTTCAGTAATAATCGCGCTTATGTAAAAACCTGGAGTCACATCAAAAGCGGGGTTGTAGGCCTTTACGGCCTTTGGCGCGATATAGGAGTCCATGACCATTTTGACCTCTTCGGAGGAACGCTCCTCAATGGGTATCTGCCTGCCGCTTTTAAGTGAAAAATCGAATGTGGAGCCGGGTGCTGCGACATAAAAAGGTATCTTATGCGCTTTGGCAAGAACAGCCAGAGCGTACGTGCCTATCTTATTGGCAGTATCTCCGTTGGCAGCGATTCTGTCAGCGCCCACTATCACCTTATCTATCTTTTTCCGCTTCATAAGCGTTGCTGCCATATTGTCGCATATAAGTGTCGCGTCTACACCTCTTGACTTAAGCTCCCATGCCGTAAGCCTTGCCCCCTGAAGCAAAGGTCTTGTCTCATCAACAAATACCTTTATCTTCCTGCCCTGTAGTTTGGCTTTATATATAGGGGATAATGCCGTGCCTTCTCCTGAAGTCGCAAGCGACCCTGCATTACAATGCGTAAGTATTGTATCGCCTGTCTTTATAAGCTTTGCGCCGTTTATTCCTATGAGCCTGCACATATTTTGGTCTTCTTTATGTATCTTTTTTGCTTCTTGCAGCAATATATCTTTTATCTGTTTAACGGGTTTCCCTTTATTCGCAAAGGCCCTGGATTCCATCCTCTCAAGCGCCCAGAAGAGGTTTACGGCAGTAGGCCTGCTTGTCTTTATATAATCCGCCATCTTTGTAAATTCCTTAAAGAACTTATTCTTGTCATTATATTTTACACCCTTAAGACCGACGCATATACCGTATGCCGCAAAGACACCTATTGCGGGAGCGCCCCTTACTGCCAGGGTCTTTATGTGGTTATGCACCTGTTTTATGTTTTTCGACTCTATGACAGAAAACTTGCCGGGAAGGGCCCTCTGGTCTATTATCTTGAGTTTTCCATCTCTGTATGATATTGTCTCTATCTTCATCCCCAAAACAGCCTCTCGGCGTTCTCTGTTGTCTTTGCCTCTATCTCTTTCTCGTCTTTATCATGGATCCCGGCTATCTGCTTTAAAAGATACTTTAAATTGGCGGGCTCATTCCGTTTGCCCCTTTTGCCTTCAGGGCTTAAAAAGGGCGAGTCTGTCTCAAGCATCAATCTATCAAGAGGAGTCTTCTTAACGACATCTCTCAAGGGAGAGGCGTTTTTATAGGTTATATTGCAGGTATAAGATACTAAGAGCCCTGAATCGATGCATCTGTTAAGTAATTTCTCGTCTCCCGAAAAACAGTGCATTACCCCTTTAAAAGGAACCGTAAGATTCTCTTTCATTATATCAAATATGAGTCCTGCCGCGTCTCGTTTACCCGGTGCCTCTTCCCTGCAATGCAGTATAAGCGGAAGGTCAAGCTCTTTGCTTAAGTTTACAAATTTGGCAAAAGCATCGAGCTGGGCTTTCCTGGGCGAGAGGTTTCTAAAAAAATCTAAACCCACTTCTCCTATGGCAATCACCTTATCTGATGACAAGGCAATACCCCTTATCTTTGCTATAGCGTCATCGTTTACGCTTTCTGCCTCATGAGGATGAATGCCGCAGCTGGAATATATGCAATCATGTTCTCTCGCGAGCCTTGCGGAAGAGAAACTACCGCTTAAACTTGAAGCCACGTTGATTATCTTATCTACGCCTGAAGCCTTTGCTCTTTCTATAACCGAATTTCTGTCTTCTCTAAATTGCGGAAAATCGAGGTGCGCGTGAGTCTCTATCATTATTGTATTCTCGGAAATATAGGTTCCGCCTTCTTTGTCTTTAAGCCCGGCCTTAAAGTCTTGCCAATATCAGCAAGCATTATATTTTCGCTATCTATCTCAATGCCAAGCTGGCCGGCTATCTGCATGGCGGCATCAGGCATAAAAGGATGCAACAGAAAGACAGAACTGTTTAAGACCTGTAATAAGACATGCATAACCGCTTTCAAGCGATCGTTTTTGCCTTCTTTTGCAAGCTGCCATGGCTTGGACTCCTCTATATGTTTATTTGCCATGTTTATCACTTCCCATATCTCTGACAGCGCCTGGTTAAATTTAAGTTCAGGCATTAAAGCGTCAATTTTTGCGGGCAGGCTTTCAAGGCAGGAGACGAGCTCTCTGTCCCCTTGGAGCTGCTCGCCTTTTTCAGGGACAATACCGTTAAAATACTTCTCAATCATGGTAAGCGTCCTGTTTAAGAGATTGCCTATGTCATTGGCAAGGTCACTGTTGAAGCGCTTGACAAAAGCCTCTTCTGAGAATGTCCCGTCTAAGCCTGGGGTCATCTCCCTTAACATAAAATACCTGTAGCCGTTGTTTCCATAAGTATCTACTATAGAAAACGGGTCTACCGCATTGCCTTTCGTCTTTGACATCTTCTCCCCGCCTGTAAGCCACCAGCCATGGGCAAAAATAGTCTTTGGCATCTCTATTCCAAGCGCGTGCAACATTATAGGCCAATAAACCGCGTGCGGACGCAATATATCTTTGCCTATTATGTGAAAATCAGCGGGCCATGCCTGCGAAAACCTCTTATCATCATAACCCCAGCCGCAGGCGCTTATATAATTTAAAAGCGCGTCAAACCATACGTATACAACATGGCCTTTGGCAAACGGCATATCTATGCCCCAGGACAATCTTTCGCGCGGCCTTGATATGCACAGGTCATCTAAGGGCTCCTTAAGATACCCTAAAACTTCATTTGCCCTGAAATCAGGCATTATAAACCCGGGATTATCCTTTATATATTTTACAAGCCAGTCCTGGTATTTTGAAAGTTTAAAGAAATAGTTTGTCTCTGATATCTCTTCAACAGGCCTTTTGCAGTCAGGGCACAAGTTTCCCTCAAGCTGTGATTTAGGCCAGAATGTTTCGCAGGGCGTGCAGTAAAAACCTTTATACTCAGCCCGGTATATGTCCTGCTTCTCATGAAGAAAAGAGAGTACTTTTTGCACGGTGTCTGCATGGCGTTTTTCTGTAGTACGTATGAAATCATCATAGGAGATATCAAGCCTCTCCCACAAATCCCTGAATTGCCTTACGACTCCGTCTATATATTCCAGCGGCTGTTTACCCTTCTCTTCTGCTGAGCGTAAAACCTTCTGGCCGTGCTCATCAGTGCCTGTTAAGAATAAGACTTTCTCGCCTTTGGCCCTCT
>CAZBMI010000148.1:0-3971 GCA_964492885.1 uncultured Planctomycetia bacterium
TAAATCGTTGCTCAGAATTTCTGCCGGAGCGCTTAGCTGATCTGCTTCCGGAAAAGACAATAGTCCCGTCAGAGACATTAACCACTTTTAACCCTGCCTCTGCCTGCGCGGTGTCTTCTTCCCATATCCTGCCGAGGAATTTACCGCTGTCATATTTATGTTCATAGTGTTTTATCTCAGGGGAACTTAAAGAAGCGCAGGCATTGCCGAATATCACAAAGTCAGCGCCTAATATCTTTCCTATCTCGGCGGACTTTTCTACATTATAGCTGTTAGAAAATTCACGCTCTTTTAAGAGGGAATCTATCTTATCGCGTTCAACCAGATTAAAGTGGCGCGTAAGACCGCTCTCTATGCCCGTTCTTACAACGGGCTCTATGCCCTTGATTGCGGAGGCAGATGTATCTATCTCCAGAATAGCCACCGTCTTCTTGTGCGCGCCGGCAGCCTGCATCTCCTCGTGAGTAGGCTGGACAATGGGAGCGCTTGCGCACCCATGCGCATATAAAGGGAATAAAAATAATCCTAAAAAAATTAATATCTTATTTTTCATGGTCAGCACCCTGATTTTCTTTTATTCAAATACGCGCTTATTTTATTTGAGATAAAGATAGCAGGCCATATAGACAAACAGGTTGACATCAGCGGCGGCAGTAAAATTATAACAGCCATCCACCCCATTTCAAGGTCCATATTAGGGTTATCCCGCATCATAAACGCGAAGATTATAGTTATAACCAGCGATAAAAAAAGACACAGAATCCACACTGCTATAAATACCGGTATAATGATAAACGCCTTATTTACCTTCACTGATTAAGCCTTATCCCATTCAGTAAAATTCTTCCAGTCATCATTTCCGTTATAATAACCGGTAAAAGCGCTTATCGCCTGGTCTTTTGTAAGGTAATCTCTGGCAATAAACTGCTTACCGTTTTCTTTGTACTGTATGTCATAACCCATCTCTGAATAGGCTGCCTGAATAAAGTTGTCGCCGTCTTTTAATATTATAAAAAAGTTGTCATCATCCAACTGCCCTATCCACTCCTTCAGCTTTTCCAAGGAAACAGAGTCAGTTGTTTCTCCGTTAGCCATCTCCATAGAGAATTTTCGGGAGACAGCCCCGGCATCTATTTCCCGCTGTGACGGTATCTCCCGGCTAAGCTTGTTAAACTCTTCGGTATCTTCTAATACCAGGCCGTCACCTACAAGTACCCAGTCATTCTCGCCCATTTTCGCGAGCGCTATGGTGTATATCTTATCACTGCTCCCGGAATCCGCGTAATATACCATAGCGGTTTTCATATCCCTGCCGAAGGTCTTTCCCGCTCCATAGCGTATGCCTTTGAATTCCCCGTTCCAGCTCTCTATGGCTTTCATATGCTCCTGCACCGATTTCCTGTTAAAATAATTATCATCGATTATGTTCTTATAAATGCCCGAAACATGCTTTTTTAATAAAGCGGCATCTTTGTTCTTATAAGCCTCTAACGTCTCTTTTGCCGCTGTCTCTACCTGCGCAAAAGCCTGAACACCCGCGCATAAAAGCATTGCTGATATTATCGATATTGCCGATATGCTCCTCATGAATCCTCCTTTTTCTTTTTACCTACCTGCTCAAATCAGCTATTCTCTGTTCTATCCTTTTTTTCTGGCGCAATATCTTATCATTCTTAGGCATCCTTTCCAGGGCCTTTTCCGAAAAAGATAAAGCCTTCTCCAGTGAACCAACAAGAGTGTTGTCCTCTATATACATGCCTTCGTAACTGCGAGCTATATTATAATAAAGCATAGCATCTTTATCATTGATAGACAACGCTTTTTTAAATTCTTCTATGGACTTTCCGTAATCTTTCAGTTCGCCATAAACAGCCCCTAATGACTTATGTCCGTAAAAATAATCCGCGTCCAGGGATATGGATTTTATGAAACAATCCTTAGCCTTGTCCCATTTTTTCTGGTTAAAATAAGCTACGCCCATATCATGCCAGTACCTCGGGTCCTCGTACAGGTCAATAGCCTGTTTATACAAACTTATGCTCTCATCGTATTTTCCGTTTTTAAGAAGGGCGTATGCCTTTGTCGCGAGGTTTATGGACTTCTCCTTATCCGAAAGGCCGGACTGCTTACCGGCCGGTTCCCCTGATTTCTCAACCTCATCTAAACTGTCCCGGCTCATCGCCGTAAGGGCCATCTCCTGGTGGGATGAGACATCAGGATAATCAAAAGATACATGCAGGTAGTATTTACCCGGGCCTGGTATGTGAATCTTATTATCTTTTGGGTCACTTTTTAGGGTTATGCTCTCTAGCCTTTCGCCGTTGTTATCTTTCAGCCTGCAGATAACGGTTTCAGGTACAAGGTTTTCTACGTTTATATAAACATCCTGCGCATGTGAGAACTCAAGCGCGAACCAGTCTTCGTTTCCCTGAGGGGCTAAAACAAAATCAACCGGCTCGTTTATCTTAATAGATACTGCGGTACCCATTGACGTATTATCATTTACAACCTCTGTTCCTGAAAAGAATGATATATCAAACGTAAAAGGAACATCAGAATACCGAAGGGGGTGCTCATTTAAGAAGTGAAGGTAAAAAGGCGCTGAAGAGTCGATAGGTATAGTACAACCTGAATTCTCAGGCTTGTAAAAATCGGACTCATCTAACTTAGCCTGGTTCCTGCCCAAGTAAACACGCGGTGTCATCAATGATTCGGGATTATTTGTGTATATAACCATGTATTTTGCGTCTTCCGGGGGGTATATTTTAAAGTAATCGGATTCACCCTTGCCCATAAAATAGAAGGTGCCCGAATAGTCTCCTTTTACAGGATAAGCTGTCTCCAGCGTGTCATTAGGCTCTGTCTCATCTTTTTCGAGAACAAGATTAAATGTCAAATCAAAAGTCTCCTGCGATTTATCTATTCCGAGAATTTTGACTTTAATAAAATATTTTTTTCCTTTAAAAACTTTTACAGACACAGGCAGGTATTCTCCTGTATGCAGGTCTTTATCACTGCCCTCTTCATATATTGTAAACATAAAAGGGTGCCATATAGCTTCCGGGGTATTTTCTATATCCACCCTTAAATATCCATCGGCATCTGCGGTGTAACAGAACCAGTCAGCTTCATCGCCGGGGTATATAGCTATCTTATTTTTCACTCCCGCGTGAACAATAGAAGCGTCATAAATAGTATCATTAGGCTCTGAAAAATCCATCTCAGGCACAATTTCATACTTTAATTTAACTACGGCATTCGACTCGTTCTTCGAATTCATCGCGTCCCAATGGAACTCCATGAAATACTCTTGCGGGAAAACTCTAAAAACCCTTCTCTTATACCAATCGGAATAATCTCCTACCTCTCCTTCCTCAGGCGTAAAAAGACTGCCGCCTAAAGGCAAATCTTCACTGCCTTTTAAATCAACAAAACGTACATACCCTCGCTTATCCGCTTTTAGCTTAATGAAATACTCTTTCGCTTTATTAAAATCCAGGGTTATCGTCTCGTTAGGGCCTTTCTCTATCGGAAAGGCCATTGACGTCCCGAGAAGCTCAGGAGCCGCAAGAACTAACGATACCTGCGTACCGGCAGGCAGTGCCTGTCTTTCTTTTCTGTCAGGACTTGTTGATATAACGCTCCCGGATTCCGCGTCATAAGGTTTTTTAGTTACTCGCCCCGGACGTAAACCGCTCTCTTTAAGCCTTTCAAAGGCCTCTTTATAGCTTAAGCCGATTATATCGGGAAAATCGACAGGCTCTGGTTGCGTATATCTGTATACAGTAATATCCACTTTTGTGCCGGGTTTTACGCTCGTGCTTGATTTAGGGGACTGGCCTGCGACCCTGCCGTTTACTCTGGGGTTTCTGACATCCTCATAGGTCACCTTACCGATATCAAGGCCTTTTGATTTTAACAAAAGCAGCGCGCTTTCATAATTTCGGTTTTTCAGGTGCGGCACTAAAACG
>CAZBMI010000149.1:0-3957 GCA_964492885.1 uncultured Planctomycetia bacterium
AAAACCCGCCTTATTTAAAAATCTCTTCATGATTTTTATGTCTTGTTCGTTATCATCAATAATCAATATTCTCTTTTGCATATACATTCCCTCCGGGCTTGTCAACCTATACTGATATCGTTATTATCCGGAAATCTGTTTATATCGTGCCAATATGTTATAAACGCGTCTATGACCTTCACGAAATCCGAATAGTTCACGGGTTTCGGTATATAGCTTGCCGCGTTTTTTCTGTAACTCCTGGCGATATCCTCTTCACTCCTGGATGATGTAAGCATTACTACGGGTATAGAGTTGTATTCAAGGTCATCCTTTAGCCGCTCGAGCACCTCAAAACCGTTTAACCTCGGCATGTTTATATCGAGCAGGAGCAGGTCAGGCCTTGGAAAAGCTTTCTTGTCCCGGTATTTATCTTTATGGAAGATAAAATCCAGGGCCTCCTGCCCGTCATTTACAACATACAGTCTGCACTTCAGCCTAACTTCTGAAAATGCCCTCAGGGTTATCTTTACATCCGCTTTATTATCTTCCGCGAGAAGCACATTAAGCGCGCGGGAGCTGCTTTTACCGGAATCCGTTTGAGTCATCATGATTTAGCCCTCTTTTTGTTCTTGCGCCATATCGGTCTGCGGAGTGCCTGTCTTGTCCCTTAAATTTTTCGGTATGCTAAAGCAGAAGGCGGCTCCCTTACCGAGCTCTGATTCGACCCATATCTTTCCTTTGTGGTCCTCTATTACCCTTTTTACGATACTTAAGCCCGCGCCTGTCCCCTCGTATTCTTTTGTGTTGTGCAGGCGTTTGAATATACCGAAGACGTCCTTATGGTTTTTAGGGTCTATGCCTATCCCGTTATCTTTTACATAAAACTTATGGCAGTCCTCCTCTTCGGAAAAACCCACCTCCACCCTCGGCCTCTCCTTATTATCTTTAGAGGAAAACTTAATCGCGTTGTTTATGAGATTTAAGAAGACTTCGCTGAGTTTTATGCGGTCACAGTATATAACCGGGAGATTATCCTGTATCTTTAGGTCAACATTTTTCTCAACAATATCAAAATTTAAGCGTTTTATCACGGAATCGACCATCTGTGATATGTCGACATCTTCGTATGGATTCTTTATCCTCGATATGCGTGAAAGCTGAAGCAGGTCCTCTATAAGCTGGCTCATCCTGCTCGCCCCGTCGCGTATCTCCATTAGATATTCCCTGCCTTCTTCGTCAAGCTTGTCCTTATAGTCCTCTTCCAGGAAACTGGCAAATGATGATATGCCTCTTAAGGGAGCCCGTAAATCGTGGCTTGCGGTATAAACAAAACTGTCGAGTTCCTTGTTAGCTTTCTGCAAAAGGAGTTTCTGTTCTTCAAGCTTGTTCTTTGCTATGACAAGATTGTCTGCCATCTTATTAAATGTATCCGCGAGCTCTCCTATCTCGTCATCGCTCTTAACCTTCACCCGGGCCGAAAAATCCCCTTTTGCTATAACACCCGAAATATTGGTCAACTCCCTTATGGGGCTTGATATAGAGCGGGCTATGATAATAGCGGTTATAACAACAAGCACCAAAAAAAGCAGGCTTATAATAAGCAGGTTGTTTCTTAAGGTTATTGCCGATGAAAATATCTCATCAGTATCCATCTTGACAAGCATGCCCCACTCAAAAGACGGCAGGTGTTTCCACGCGCTCAATACCTTATTATTGCGGTAATCTATATGGATGCCTGAGCCGCTTTCTCCTTCAAGGGCTTTCTGCATATTTGTTTTTTCCCCGTCCTGGCTCGCGGGGGCTTTTCTCTTAAAGGCAGCTTCCGGGTCAAACCTTACCGGCGTTACAAATACCGTCTCACCCGCTATCTCCGAGACAACGATAGTCTCGCCCGTCTCACCTAAGCCCTTATAATCCTGTACAAGCTTTGAGACCCCCTCGTTCCCCATGCGCAGTGCCACAGCACCTATCATTTTTCCGCCTGTAAACACGGGGGCTGCTATAAAAACAGTGGGCTTGTCACTCTGGGGATAATACTCAAAACCTGATACCTGTGCCTCAGACGACTCCGATACCTTGGTAAATACATTTGCCAATTCGGAATCACCGAATATTGATGTCTTATACACCGACTGCAGGTGTTTCTGTTTCTCGTCTGAGTATATTATGTCGCCGTTATTGCGTATTAAGAAAAGTCCGTCATAACCAAATGACCTTGGATAGTATGTTAAAAAGGGCCTGAACTCCCGGTAGACCGTATCGTATTCATCGGAATCGATACCATTTGCGTCAACAGCGCCGCTGAATTCTTTTATCGCGTCAACAACATAGGGCATCTGCGATAATTTAGTAGCGTTATTTATCTTTTCCGAAAGGTATGCCTCAATCTGGTTCGCCTTGTTATCAGCGACTATAACAAGATTATTGGTTATCTCGACCCTTAAGACCCTTTTAAAGCTGTTATAGCTTATCTCGGTGGCGATAGCCAAAGGTATAAGAGATATAAACAAGAACCAAAGTATAAATTTTGAGGTAATACCAAGGCCTTTTCTTCGCTTCTTTTTCTCCTCTGCCATCTATGCCTTTCTCCTTTTGTCATTCTGAGTCCCGAGCGTAGTCGAGAGGCGAAGAATCTAGACATCAGATCCTTCGTCGCTATCGCTCCTCAGGATGACATGACTTGTGCGCTTGCGCTCTTTTCACTTGTGCCCTCACTCACACGCTCACCAAAAACCATACTCCTAATAATATAAGAAGAACCGAAAATACCCTCACCAGGTTCTGGTAAGAGCTGTCATTCAGGTATGTCTTCCCCTTGTGGGTTACAAAAGAGACAAGCCAATACCAGGACAGGTCTGCCATCCAATGCCCCAGAATAAATACAGCTACTCCTGCTATTCCGGCAAGCAGCGCCTTTGCTATTGTTGATATGCCTATGGTAGCCCACCATATTATAAAACCCGGGCTTGCGATACTAAAGAGCATTCCTCCGGCAAACAGCCCTTTATTAAAACCTTTGCGTGAATCTTTCCCGCATATCCTAAACTTTGATATATTGGCTGTAAGTATTATGCCCATTAATATAAGGGCCGCTCCTCCTATATAAGAGACGAGTTTTAAAAATATATCCGAATTAAAAAACCTGTAAAAGCCTAAAAATATAATACCTATTATCACAGCCTCTATAACTATGTGGCCTGATACTATCTTAAGCCCCGCGTGCCTGTCGGTCTTTAGCGTCTCGGATACAGTAAAGAATGTTAAAGGCCCGGGCACCATTGCGCCTGTTATCCCGACAACAAAACCCGTAAAAAAGAGAAATATTATATCCATATATCTTGTATTTGAATAAGCTCTAAGCTATAAGCTCTAAGCTTTAAGCTTATAGCTTATGCGCTTGTGTCATTCTGAGGAGTCTCGCCGAAGGCGGACGACGAAGAATCTAGACGTTGAGATCCTTCCCCCCGCTTTCGCGGGGGTCAGGATGACACACGTTGCGTCTTGCGCGCTTACTCCTCCCCTTCCTTTGAAACAAACCCCGCGCCCTCGTCAGAGAAATCCTCCATCTCTTTCTTAATCTCCTGTATCTGGCTTTCTATGTCAGCCAGCCTCTTATCCACTTTGGAAAATTTAAGCGCCATATATTCATAGAGGTCTACGGGCGCTACAACCCCGCCTCTTTTTGTAACAGGCATGTCTTCAGGTACCCTGAACCTTAATCCTTTAACAACCTTTATAACCGTATTATCCTTTAATTCTTCTTCAGGCTCTGCCTGAACCTCTTTGCCGGGTCCTGTTGCGAGAATATCCTCATTCACCGCTTCAGGCTCTTCCTCCTGTGCTGTTGATAAGCCTGTGGGCAGAAAAGAGGCTGTTGTAATTGCAAGCCATAGAATAACCTTATTAAAGCTCTCCATTATTCCTTAATCGATTCTTTAAGCGTTAATAGTATGGCTGTCTCAGGGTGGAGGCGGC
>CAZBMI010000150.1:0-3948 GCA_964492885.1 uncultured Planctomycetia bacterium
ACCGGCATAAAAGAACGTAGCAGAGCCACGTTTTGTTAAAGGATGAGGAGCGAGTGAGCGCCGACCGAATAGGGAGGGAAAGCCGTAAGTCGAAGACCGGCGTCAGCGAACGAGGTGGGCCTCCGCAGCGAGGCACCGTCCGAGCGTAGGAGGCGAATCCTGCCAGGCGCGCCATTCTTCTTCGCCCTACGAAACGTTTTTTCCAGTGGGGCTTTGAAGAAATGAAAAGCTCCTGCGAAGCTCCACAGTAAAGACCGGCATAAAAGAACGTAGGAGGCGAATCCTGCCAGCCGCGCCAATCAAAATAGCCACTTTTTTTATTGATAGCTTAACGCCCTGTTTTTACCGCTCAAAGCGTTGTTTTAAAAAGGCCTGCCATTACGGCAGGCCTTTTTTATTTGTAAATTTTCTCTGCGCCTATTTATGTTTTATGGTATAATTATTCTGCTGTTTAAGGGGTCTGCTGTATAATCCACACTTTATATAAAAGAGATTTCAGCTATCTTAGCGTGATAAAGGGTATCGTTTATGCTGTTATTTAAGATAAGGACACTTGGCTGTAAGGTAAACCAGTATGAGACACAGCTGATAAGGGAGAAGCTCATATGCGCCGGCTATAAAGAGGCAGGCCGGGATGAGCAGGCTGACCTGTGCATAGTAAACACATGTACTGTAACTGCCAAAGCGGATAAGGAGTCAAGAGAGGCATTAAGGCGGTTTATAAGAGAAAACCCGAAGGCGGATATAATTGCGGCAGGATGCTATGTTGAAAAAGACGCCAAGACGCTTATGGCCATTGATGAAAAAATCAGGGTGCTTAATAACGAAGATAAGCAGGATTCAGCAAAGTTATTAAAAGGCAGAGATTGCCGCGTTGCGCCTTACGGCGTAACCCGCAATCACAAAAAGCCTGATATAAAACAGGGCATAACCTGTTTCAATGGCTGCACAAAGGCCTTTATAAAGGTCCAGGATGGGTGCAATAATTTCTGCTCATATTGCAAAATACCGTATGTAAGAGGAGGCTCGAGAAGCAGAGACTTACAGGAGATATTACGCGAAGCAGGAAAGCTTATTGATAAAGGGTATAAGGAGCTCGTATTAACAGGTATATGCCTTGGAGATTTTGGCAAGGATTTAGATGATGATATTACACTTGCGGGGCTTGTTAAAAAGGTATCCGGCCTTAAGGGAGATTTCAGGCTTCGTTTAAGCTCAATAGAGCTGCCTGATGTTACGGATGATCTCATAGATATAGTGAAGATTTCAAAAAAAATATGCAGTCACTTTCATATCCCCCTGCAAAGCGGAGACAACAGCATACTGCAAAGGATGAACAGAAGATACACGGCAGAAGAGTTTACGGCCAGGATAAATTTTATAAGGTCCAATATGCCCGGGGCAGGGATTACAACAGATGTCATAATAGGTTTTCCGGGGGAGTCTGATGAGAGTTTCGATAATACGCTTAAAACTATCAGGGCCATAGCGCCTTCAAGAACGCATATATTCACTTACAGCCCGCGTAAAGGCACAAAGGCCTTTGACATGAAGGATACTGTTTCCGCTGAAAAAAGAACGGAAAGATACAATAGGTTAAAGAGCCTTACCGATAGCTTGTCCGAAGAGTTTTTATCAGCCTCATATAAGCGGGAACATAGGGTATTGGTAGAGACAACAAGAGATAAAGATACAGGCAAGCTTACAGGCTATACCGATGAATATGCCAGAGTTCTGATCGATGGGCCTGATGATTACATGGGCAGATTAATTAAGGGGGGCACTCGCTCAGAATTATAGTTGCATGTAATAATACTTTGTGTTATATTGTCTAACATACAAAAGAGGTGTTTTTATGGTAAAGCCAGGCAGAAGACTCGGTGAGATGCTTATAGGGAATAAGGTGATTACTGCCAAACAGCTTGAAAACGCCCTCTCCGAACAGAAGAAAACAGGCCAGCTGATAGGAACCGCCATAGTCAATCTCGGTTTTGCTACCGAGGAACAGATGCTGGTCGCCCTCTCCCGCCAGATAGGCGTCCCGTATAAAAAGCTTAAAGATTTAAATATTAAGCCTGAAGTTATCGAGAAAGTCCCTGCCAAATTCGCCTGCTATTACAAGATTATCCCGGTAGCTTTTAACGGCGTAAAACTTACTATAGCTGTTACAAATCCTCTTGATTTAGCTGTGCTTGACGATATAAAACTCGTCCTTAAATATGACATAGAGCCGGTCTTATCCGCTGAAAAAGATATACTTGAGGCAATAAGAAGGTATTATGGCGTAGGGGCTGATACCGTAGAGAAGATTATCGGCCAGGCAGGTGTTTCAAGCGCAGACCCTGACAGGGAAGAGACATCCGGCGCTATTGATGACATGGCCGATGACGCCTCGATAATAAAGTTTGTCAACCAGGTCCTTAAACAGGCTGTTACAGAAAGGGCTACCGATATACACATAGAGCCTTTTGAAGGAGAGCTGCGCATAAGGTACAGGGTTGACGGCGTCCTGTTTAACGCGAGCATACCGCCAACAATAAGGTATCTTCATTCAGCTATTGTCTCGCGCGTAAAGATAATGTCAGGTTTGAATATAGCCGAAAGGCGGCTTCCGCAGGACGGCAGGATAAAGATAAAGATTGCCGATGCGGACCTTGATTTAAGGGTATCTGTTATACCCACAACATACGGCGAGAGTGTCCACATAAGGATATTAAGCAGCAGTATATTTCTAGGCCTTGGAAAGCTCGGGCTTTTCGGAGAAGACCTTGACACCCTTGAGAGGATAATCAAGAAACCCCACGGTATCTTACTCGTTACCGGACCCACCGGCAGCGGAAAGACCACAACCCTCTACGCGTGTTTAAGCAAGATAAACGACGCGAGCAAAAATATAATCACTATAGAAGACCCTATAGAGTATCAATTAAGAGGCGTTACCCAGATACAGGTAAACCCCAAAGTCGGGCTTACTTTTGGCACGGGCTTGCGCTCTATGCTGCGCCACGACCCTGATATAATGATGGTAGGAGAGATAAGGGACCTTGAGACAGCCGAAATAGCCATAAGGGTAGCCCTTACAGGGCATCTTGTATTTTCAACACTGCATACCAATGATTCGGTCGGCGCCGTGACAAGGCTGCTTGACATGGGCATAGAACCGTATCTTGTCTCAAGCTCGATAGAGGCGGTTATTGCTCAAAGGCTGGTAAGGCTCATATGCGATAAATGCAAACAGAAAGTTGTACCTGACAGGGAACTGCTGAATGATTTAAAACTTGACCCTGCTGACAATAAAGTCTTTTATGAAGGTAAAGGATGTGAAGCCTGTAAATTTACGGGATTCATGGGAAGGACCGCTATCTACGAGATATTTGTTATTGATGACGAAATACGCGAGCTTATCTTAAAGAGGGCGTCTATAAATGAGATAAGAGAACGCGCTCTTAAAAACGGCATGCGGACATTATTTAATAACGGCATGGTAAAGGCAGAGCAAGGCATAACTACGATAAGGGAAGTCCTGCGGGTTACTGAGATAGGCTCGGAAGAGTAGTAGATATGCCAAAATTTATATATAAAGCAAAAAGCGGGCCCTCAGAGATAAAAGAAGGCAGGATCGAGGCCGAGAACCAGAACCAGGCAGCTTCGAAGTTAAGCTCCATGGGGCTGTTCGTTCTCTCCCTTGAGGAGGAATCCGCCGCCTTTATAAAGAAGTCAAAGAGAAAATTCCTGTTCTTTAAAAGCATACCCTTAAGAGACATAAGCAATTTTACAAGGCAGCTTTCAAACCTTCTGGATTCAGGCCTTACCATGCTTAATGCCTTAAACGTTCTTATAGAACAGAGCGAGAATCCTTATCTAAGCGGCATGATAGGCCTTATGCGGGATGACATAAGAGACGGGGCCACTTTTTCAGCGGCGCTCGCGAAGCATCCAAAAACCTTT
>CAZBMI010000151.1:0-3939 GCA_964492885.1 uncultured Planctomycetia bacterium
ATGACAATGCATTATTTACCGTAAAAAGACTAAGCATTTTAACATTTTTACCAAGATAAAGGCAGAGGCAATGTTACGCACACACACATGCGGAGAGCTTAGAAAGAAAGATATTGGCAAAGAAGTTACTTTGACCGGATGGGTTGCTACCCGAAGGGACCACGGAAATCTCATATTTATTGATTTAAGGGACAGGGAAGGGCTTACCCAGGTTGTGTTTAACCCTGAGCTTAATAAGAAACTTCACAATGACGCTGAGAGCCTAAGGGATGAATACGTTCTCCAGATTACAGGAAACGTAGGCGCAAGACCCGAAGGCACGATAAACGATAAGCTTCCCACGGGTGATGTGGAGGTAGTGGTAACAGGTCTTGATATACTGAATAAGTCAAAAACGCCTGTATTTGAAGTATCTGACAACGCGGAACCTTCGGAGGATGTACGCTATAGCTATCGTTATCTTGACCTCAGGCGCTCAAAAATGCAGAAGAACCTTATCCTGCGCCACAAGGTATGTAAGGTCATGAGGGACTATTTTGACAGGAAAGGATTCATAGAAGTCGAAACGCCTATTCTTACGAAATCGACTCCCGAAGGCGCCAGGGATTATCTGGTACCAAGCCGGGTCAATCGCGGTAAGTTCTTTGCTTTGCCGCAATCACCCCAAATTTTTAAACAGATACTTATGGTAAGCGGGCTTGATAAGTATTTTCAGATTGCCAGGTGTTTCAGGGACGAAGATTTAAGGGCAGACCGCCAGCCTGAATTTACACAGCTTGACATAGAAATGTCTTTTATTCAGGAGAAAGATATCTTTGCTTTAATAGAAGGCGTTATGAAGGAAATATTTAAGAAGGTTCTCGGAACAGACATAAAGACACCTTTTGATGTTGTCGGTTATGACGAGGCTATGGAGAGGTTCGGGTGCGATAAGCCTGACAGGAGGTTTGACTTAGAGCTTGTGGACCTGACAGATGATTTAAAAGGCTGCGGGTTTAAGGTATTCAGCGAAACTATCGCCAAGCAGGGTATTGTAAAAGCTCTTAACCTCAGAAAGCCTAAAGAGATGCCCAGAAGCAGGATAGACAGCCTTACCGATTTTGCGAAGTCCTCAGGTTTAAAAGGCTTAGCCTACTTTAAAATGGGGGTAAACGGCCCGGAAGGACCTATTGTAAAGTTTTTTACTGACAGAGAGACAGAACTTATTACCAAAAAGACAGCCGCGTCTGAGGGTGATTACATATTTTTCGCGGCAGCGGAAAAATCCCTGTGCAATGAGGCTTTGTCAAGGCTGCGCAAACAGCTCGGCCGGGAAGAATCGCTTATTGACGCGAAAAAAACAGATTTCTTATGGGTTAACGATTTTCCGTTATTTCAATACAACAAAGATGAGAACAGGTGGGAATCAGAGCACCATCCCTTTACGGCCGCGCGTGAAGAGGATACTGACTATTTTTCTAAAGACCCCGGCAGGATACGTTCCCGTTCTTATGACCTTGTATTAAATGGTGTTGAGCTGGGCAGCGGAAGTATAAGAATACACAGAAAAGATATGCAAGATAAAATATTCAGCGTGATAGGGATAGGCAGGCAGGAGGCAGAGGAGAGGTTCGGCTTCCTGACAAAGGCGCTCGATTTCGGCGCTCCGCCTCATGGCGGATTTGCCGCGGGCCTGGACAGGCTCGTTGCCATACTCTGCGGCTGTGATTCCATAAGGGAGGTAATAGCATTTCCGAAAACCCAGAAGGCTGTATCGCCTTTGACGCAAGCACCCTCAATCGTCTCTGACAACCAGCTGAAAGAACTTGGCTTGCGCTTAATAGATTAGGTTGTATAAAAACAGGAGGAAGGATATGAGAATCGTTAGAGTTTTACCGCTGGTAATAGCTGTTTCAGTCTTGCTTACAGGCTGTGTGACTGTCAAGAAGGTTGTCAGGGAGAGGGTAGACCAGGATGTCTCGGGCAATAAAGGGTATTTAAAAGGAACGGGCACAGAGCCGGAGAAACAAAGAACTGATACAAGGGAATATATAGATGTTAAAGTTGAGCTTCCCACATGGGGCGAAATAACAGGCAGCCCTGAGCAACAGGCCAAGAAGAGCGCTCCGCCTGCCGTAAAGGAGACTCCCGGGGCGGCTTCAGAAGGAAATAAAGGCTACATAACGGGTAGTTCCGCCGCCTCTTCCGATAAGCCGCTTATTAAGCGGGATAAAACATATCATACTAAAACTGTTTATGAGCGCGATGATGCAGAAGCCGAGATAATTACCGGGGATGAGGTGGTTTATATTGAGGAAGAAGTCGTAAGGCCTGTTTTCAAAGAATATACCGTTAAACAGGGGGATACGCTTTCTCATATCGCAAAGGCCTTTTACGACAAGGCGTCAAAATGGACAGTAATATATGAGGCAAATTCTGATAAGCTGAAAGACCCGGCGAGCATAAAGCCCGGAATGGTGCTTATAATCCCTGACCTTAAAGAAGCAGAGTCAGAATACTTAAAATAACAGATGCAGAAGACTTTCAAGCTGTATAATGACGAAGAAGCCAGGTTTCTCTTCGGAAACCACGATGAGTACCTTAAGATAATCGAAGAGGAATACGGTGTTAATATTGTAGCGCGCGCCGAGAATCTGAATATAAACGGTGATAAGGCAAAGGTAGAAAAAGCGGCGAGCGTATTTTCTCAGCTTCTTTCTCTTATCAGGGCAGGGAAGGTTATAAGCAGGCAGGAGGTGCATTATTTTATAAAAACCTTATCCGAGAACCCCGGCCTTGAGATTAAAGATATATATAAGGACAGGATAGAGGTACTTTCGAAAAAACTTTTTGTAACGCCAAAAACCAAAGGACAAAAAGATTATATAGACGCGATAAGGGATTATGATATAACGATTGCCGCCGGCCCTGCCGGCACAGGTAAAACATATCTTGCCATGGCGATGGCTGTATCCGCGCTGAAAAGAAGCCGGGTAAACAGAATAATACTTACCCGTCCCGCGGTTGAGGCCGGTGAAAATTTAGGGTTCCTGCCCGGAGACATGTATGAAAAGGTCACGCCTTACTTAAGGCCTTTATATGACGCCTTATATGAGATGGTGGATGCCGACAAAGTCTGTAAGTTTATCGAGAGCGGCATTATAGAAGTAGCGCCCCTGGCCTACATGAGAGGCAGGACATTAAATGATTCTTTTATAATAATGGATGAGGCCCAGAACGCTACGCCGGAACAACTGAAAATGTTTTTGACCAGGCTTGGTTTTGACTCAAAGGTAGTTATTACAGGGGATTTGACACAGAGTGACTTACCCGGGCAAAAGGCAACAGGCTTAAACCAGGTCATGAGGATTCTCAAGGGCATAGAGGATATCAAGATAATAATTCTTACCGGGCAGGATGTTGTCCGGCATGAACTGGTCCAGAGGATAATAAAAGCATACGAGGAGATGGATTCAAAGAGATGACCCCTATTATAAAAAAGACACTTTTCCGCATTAAGGAACTGGCAAGCCCTTTAAAAACCGGCCGGCAGCAGAAGAAGCTCGAGACAGCCAATGCTATAAAGAAGTTTATGCTGGCGGCATTAGTTACTTTTGTTGTCATAGGACTGATATATTCCTCCAGGCTGCCTATAAGGACATCGCTTAACGAAGGCGATATCGCCGTGGATGACATATACGCGCCTTTTGATTTTAAATTTGAGGCCGGTATTGACGAAGAGGCCACCAATATCAACAAGAAGAAGGCGGAAGAAGGCGTTGCTGACATATACAGCATAGACGAAAGCGTTTATTCAAAGGCTAAAAAAGAGGCAGAGTCATATTTTGATTTATTAATATCGTTTCAAAAAGAGTTTAGCGCGCTTCCCGAAGAGGAGAAAACACCTTTATTGAAAAAAATCAACCATCACCCGAAGTGATCGAAGAGTTTAAAAGATTC
>CAZBMI010000152.1:0-3903 GCA_964492885.1 uncultured Planctomycetia bacterium
CGCAATGACGAAGAGTCTTTCTATCATTTACAATGAGCTAATTTGGACAGCTATGATAAAGGTTAAAAGGTTAAAAAGTTACAAAAAGTTAAAAGCCTCTGACTTTTTAACTTTTAAAGCTTTTTAACTTTTAAAACTTCATTATATATCTCAATATACTTCTTCGCGGATGTATCCCACGAGAAATCATACCCGGCTATCTTCCTGATAAGGTTAAGCCACTTATCCTTATCTTTATATACCGTAACTGCCCTCTTTATAGCCTCGAGCAGATGCTCAGGGCCGCAGTCATTGAAGAGGAAACCGTTTCCTTCTTCCGTCTTTAGGTTGTATTCGATTACAGTATCAGCCAAACCGCCGGTTCTTCTTACAACAGGCACTGTGGAATATTTAAAGCTTATAAGCTGGCCTAATCCGCAGGGCTCATACCTTGACGGCATAAGGAATATATCGCTGGCGGCATATATTCTCTGGGCGAGCACGTCGTTAAAGGTCAGGTTTATGGAGGTATTATTCGGGTGTTTCTTAGCGACCTTTCCAAATATCTTCTGGTAACGCTGTTCTCCTGTTCCCAACAGAACAAAACCTATATTCATGTCACAGAGTTTATCAACTATCTCCGCCAGTATGTCATAACCTTTCTGCTCGGCCAATCTGCCTACAGTACCGATAAGAGGGGAGCTTTGATCTGTCTTAAGCCCAAGCTCCTTAAGCAGCATTGACTTGTTATCATATTTAGCGTTTATACTGCCTGCGGAATAGTTCTTATACAACGCCTTGGCTGTCAAAGGATTCCATAAACCATAATCTATTCCGTTTAATACTCCGTAGAGGTCGTTTGAGCGTGTTTTAAGTATGCCTTCCATTCCGCAGCCAAACTCTTTAGTCTGTATCTCCTTTGCGTAAGTAGGGCTTACTGTTGTAATAACATCAGAGAAGACAAGCCCTCCTTTTAAGAGGCTGAACTTCCCGTAATACTCAAGCCCTTCTATGGTAAACAGGCTCTTATCAAGTCCTGTCATGGGCCATTCGCTCGCGTTAAAGCTTCCTGTGTATGCCAGGTTATGTATCGTAAATATTGTCTTTGTATTATTAAAGAACGGGTCATCTTTGTATATGGTCTTCAGGTAAACGGGAATCAGCCCGGTCTGCCAGTCGTTGCAGTGTATGATATCCGGTTTAAAACCTTCTCTCTTTACAAGCTCGAGGGATTGCCTGCAAAAATAGGCAAAACGCTCTAAATTATCGCGATGGTCTATGCCATTCTCATCAACATATATCCCGTACCTGTCATAGAGCCTGTCATTAACCAAAAAATCCACTCTTATGTCCCTGCCGATAAATGACGAGCCCCCTTCAACAGAAACCTCTTTGTATTTAGGCAGGATAATCCTCACCTCAATGCCCTGGTGTTCAAGGGCAACCGGAAGAGCGCCTGCTACATCAGCCATGCCGCCTGTTTTCGCGAAAGGAACGACCTCGCTTGAAAGAAACAGAACTTTCATGCCTTTAACCAGTTTTTGCCGTGTGATATGTTCACCTTGACGGGTATCTTCAGTTTAACCACATCCTCCATGCCCTTTTTGACGATGCCGCGGAACTCATCAAGCTCATTTTCAGGTATATCGAATACAAGTTCGTCGTGAACCTGAAGGACCATCCTGCCTTTTAAGCTTTTGCCTGTTATGGAATTATGAATATGTATCATAGCTATCTTTATCATGTCAGCTGCCGAGCCCTGTATCGGGGTGTTTATCGCAATCCTCTCGGCAAACTGCCTTACGTTCTGATTTTCCGAGTTTATCCCGGGTATATACCGCCTGCGGTTAAACATGGTAAGCACATAACCGTTCTCTTTCGCAAAATCTATCTGCTCCTGCATGTATTGGCTTACTTTCGCGTAACGCGAAAAATACGCGTCTATAAAAGTCTTAGCGACATCAGGCGTTATGCCAAGCTCCTTAGAGAGCCCGTAAGGGCTCATTCCGTAGACTATTCCGAAATTGACCGTCTTTGCCTGGCTGCGCATCTTTTCGTCAACATCTTTTATGCCGCAGTCAAATATAAGCGAAGCTGTATAAGTATGTATGTCAACATCATGACTGAAGGCATCCAGCAGTGCCTTGTCCCCTGAGAGGTGCGCGAGCAGGCGAAGCTCTACCTGGGAATAATCCGCAGAGAGCATAAGCCCTGTATCCTGCGAAGGCACAAACGCCTGCCTTATCTTCCTTCCCGCCTCTGTTTTAACGGGTATATTCTGCAGGTTAGGGCCTGATGAGCTTAAGCGCCCGGTTGCCGTAACCGTCTGGTTAAACGAGGTATGGACCCTGCCTGTCTTTGGGTTTATCAATTCAGGTAAAGCATCCACATAAGTGGTTGTAAGCTTTGAAAGCTCCCTGTATTCGAGTATGGCCTTTGGAAGAGGGTGTTTCCCGGCAAGCGCTGTCAGTACTTCCACATCCGTGGAATAACCCGTCTTTGTCTTCTTTAAAACAGGAAGCTTGAGATTCTCAAAAAGCACGCAGCTTAACTGTTTCGGAGAGTTTATGTTAAACTTAAGACCCGCGGCCTCATGTATCTGATTTTTTAATGAATCGAGTTTCTTCCGCATGCTCTTTGACATGCTGTTTAAAAACTCCCTGTCTATCTTTATGCCTGAAAACTCCATCCCGGCAAGGACATCGATTAAAGGAAGCTCGATATCATCAAAAAGCTTAATAAGCCCTTTATCCTTAAGCCTTTCCTGTAATATGAATTTCAATTGAAAGGTAGCGTCAGAATCCTGGCAGCAGTATTCCGTTATATCCGCAATAGCCACATCAGCCATGGTAACTTTTGATTTTCCTTTCCCTATGAGCTCGCTTATAGGGGTCATGCCGGCGCCGAGGTATTCCATGCATATGTCAGAGAGGTTGTGATTCAGCTTTGAGGGGTTTAACAGATATGACGCGACCATTGTATCAAAAGATATGCCTTTTAACTCTATGCCTAAATTCTTAAGCAGGAGTTTCTCATACTTTATGTTCTGGCCTATCTTCTTTATAGACGGGTTTTCAAAGAGCGTTTTCAGGCTGTTCAGGATATAGCCCTTGTCCGAATAAACAGAGCCGCCTTCTATAAAACTGATATACCGGGCATGCCCCTTTTTCCAGCAGAAGGATACGCCCACTGCTTCGCATCGCATGGGATCTGTTGCTGTAGTCTCGAAATCAAATGCCCATTCCTTTTCAGCCTTAAGCGAGGATACGAGACTGTCAAACTCCTTCTTTGAGGAGACTGCCTTGTACGCGCCTTCCAGTTTGCCGGTACACGTGAATTCCTCTATAAGCTTGCGGAATTCAAGTTCCCTGAATATCTCAACCAGCTTCTCGTTGTCGGGTTCTTTTAACCGCATATCCTCAAAATCTATCTCGATATCCACGTTCCTGTCAATGGTAGCAAGCTCTCTGCTGAAATAAGCGCCTTCTGAATTCTCTTCTATAAGTTTCTTTTTAGAAGCGCTTTTTACTTTTTCCACATTCTTTACAAGATTATCAAGGCTCCCGAAGCTCGTTATTAACTCAATGGCTGTCTTTTCACCTATGCCCGGGATTCCGGGTATATTGTCACTTGAGTCTCCCATAAGCGCCATGATATCGGTCATCTTTTTAGGGCCTACCCCGAAACGCTCCTTTACCTTTTCCTCGTCGTATACTATGCCTTCTTTGTGCGTGGAATAGACCTTTATGTTCTTTGTCACAAGCTGGAGGGCGTCTTTATCACCTGTCACTATAAAGACCTTCAGCCCCTTATCCTGCGCCTTCGAGGCTATCGTGCCTATGATATCATCCGCCTCAAAACCGCTCTTCTCGTAAACAGGTATGTTATAGGCTTTCAGCACTTTTTTTATAACCGGCATCTGGG